>NZ_CBDKZH010000017.1:0-20142 GCF_965300815.1 Leuconostoc sp. | reverse complement strand
ATGACATCTTCGCTATACAACTTTGGATCAAGCTTTAACGTTTCAACTGGGATTGGTCGATCCTTCGTGATTTTTGCATCAATCACAACCACGCGACCTTGGTTGTAGTAGTCAACGGCTTCTTTCACAACCCGATCGACATCTTCAATGCGGCGCACAGTTAAACCAACTGCCCCTTGGGCTTCCGCAATCTTCGCATAATCAACGTCGGTAAAGTCAACACCGAAGTTATACGTATTCGTATCTTCATACTTATTTTTAATGAAGCCATATTCCGTATTGGTAAACACGACGTTAATTACTGGTAAGTTATAACGCACGTTAGTCACCACATCTGGGTATGTCATTGAGAAAGCGCCATCACCCATTAAGTTCCAGACTTGTCGGTCAGGATAAGTGTTTTTAGCCCCAATCCCACCTGGCAACCCAATGCCCATTGTGGCAAATAATGGTGACGTCCGCCACATGTTTTTAGGCGTCATGTGCAGGTGACGCACTGACATTTGGGTGACATTTCCAACATCAGTTGAGAAAATCGCATCTTCGTCGGCATACTTATTAATTGCTTGATAGACTTGATAAGCTTGCAAATCACCTTCAGTCTTTTGTTCCAAGCGATTCATATACTGACGCCAGTTTTGAATATTTTTAACATTGGCTTGCCACCATGGTGACTCAGGTACTGCGGTTACCTTGTCCAAAATTGCCGTAATGGCATCGCCAGCATCACCTAAGATCGCCACATCATTGCGGTGACGCTTACCTAGCATGGCAGGATTGCTGTCAATTTGGATAAACTTCTTAACATTGCGGAAAGTCCCTTCAACTTCTGAGAATGGGAAGTTTGTGCCCACAAACAAGACCGTATCAGCTTCCAAAACAGCTTCGTTGGCTGGTTTCCAACCAACACGGAACGTTGAGCCGGTAAAGCCTTCAAAATCCCACTCAAATGTTTCAAAGTTCTTCCCTGTCGTAATAATCGGTGCTTTAAGCTTACGGGATAATTCTTGGACGGCTGGGCCATGTCCCATTGTCCCAATTCCAGCATAGATGATTGGTCGCTTCGCTTGGTTCAACAGTTCTACTGCTGCATCAATATCAGCTTCGTCCACTGGGGCTGAGCGGTATTCTTTATAAGTCAAACCTGATGAATAAAGCGGTGAAGAGTAAAGTGCGTCAGCATCAATTTCCGTAAAGCCAAAATCAGCCGGGACTTCTAACACAGCAACACCACGTTTAGCAATGGCCGTGCGGATCGCATCATCAACCAAATGCGGCAATTGTTCCGCAGTGGCAACACGACGGTTATAAACAGCAATGCTTTCGTACATTGGGTTTTGGTTTAATTCCTGAAATGAATCCATGTTCAATTCACGAACAGGCTTTGAGCCCAAGATGGCTAACACTGGAATATTATCCATCGCAGCGTCATAAAGCCCATTAATTAAATGTGTGGCCCCAGGACCACCTGATCCCACTGTCACACCCAATTTGCCACCGAATTTCCATTGCATCACAGCGGCCATTGCGCCAACTTCTTCATGTTTTACCTGAAGAAACTTAATGTCATTATCAGGATGCCCCATGGCATTCATCAAACCACTCAAAGTACCAGATGGAATCCCATACATTGTATGGACACCCCACCCTGACATTACTTTTAGTGCCGCAAGACCCGCTGAAATTTTATTACCTGACATGTTACTACTCTCCTTCAAAATATGATCGCTTTTTGGAAGCGCTTTCATTTCACATACTTAGTATAGGTCATGGCCGATATAATAGCAAGCCCCAAACCCATTACCTTCGTGATATCTAGCGTGATTAAATCAGCACTACTAGTCATTACATGAAAAAATTATCACAAAATAACTCGCGCGCTATCGTAATGTAACTTTTTCACTGACACGTCAAATTCACTTTCCTATCCCAGTGAATTTCATGACAGCTATCATGACTACTTCCAAAATAGCCTACAACTCCTCATATCCCTCGATATAATGTAAAAAACGGCGGCCATTGCTGGCAGCCGTTTTTACTGATTTTGGTTGTGTGCCATGACCTATCTTTGATCATGATCACACAATATTATTTTTGATTGTCTGTTGTTACGGTTTCTTTTGGTGTTGTCCCATCAGCTAAGGTTTTATCCGTTGGCTTCTCCCAAGAGACAAAATCACAATCTGGATAGCGTGAGCAGCCATAGAATGTCCGTTGTTTCTTCGTTTTGCGTTCAACCACTTGGCCTTTATGACACTTTGGACATGTTAAGCCAATTTCTTTAATAATGGTTTGTGTATGTCGGCAATCAGGAAAACGTGCACAAGCAAAGAATTTACCATACCGGCCCATTTTAACAATCATCGGTGATCCGCAAACCTCACAGTCCATCCCAGCTAGTTCATCGTGCATAATGACTTTTTCTAAGGTTGCAGCAGCGTTATCAACTTCTTTTGAAAATGGCTTAAAGAATGCATCAATCACGGGTACCCACTGCTTATCACCCGTTTCAACTTCATCTAACTCGTGTTCAATACGAGCAGTAAACTGTATATCCGTGACATCGGGAAAATTATCCACGACAATTTTTTGTACGATTTCCCCTAATTCCGTTGGCACAAACTTACGCGCATCAATTCTGACATAATTTCGACGTTGAATGGTATCTAGCGTTGGCGCATAAGTTGATGGTCGCCCAACCCCGTTTTCTTCTAACGCTTTAATCAGCGCTGCTTCTGTATACCGTGCTGGTGGTAAAGTGAAATGCTGTTCCGGATTAATGTTGGCTAACCGAATCTGATCGCCAACAGCTAATGCTGGTAGCGCATTATCTTTTTCTTTTGCGGCTGGATACGCCTTGGTAAACCCTTGAAATTTAGTTTTAGACCCATTAGCCCGGAACGTCACGCCGTTTTGCTTAATCGTGACGGCCATCGTGTCCAAGATTTCAGGTGTCATTTGGCTGGCCACAAATCGTGACCAGATTAAACTATACAACTTAAACTGATCAGGGGTTAATTTATCTTTGATACTGGCGGGTGTGCGCATGACGTCCGTTGGTCGGATCGCTTCATGGGCATCTTGCGCACCTTCTGGCAAATCACCTTTTAACGGTTGGTGGCGTGAATACTCCGGCCCCCAAGTTTCATGAATATATTGTGCCGCTGCGTTGCGTGCTACGGTTGAGATACGCGTTGAATCCGTACGCATATAGGTAATCAAACCGACTTGACCAATGCCACGCCCTAAGTTAATCCCTTCATACAACTGTTGGGCGGTCATCATTGTTTTTCGCGTCCGGAAATTAAGCTGCGTGTTAGCTGTCTGTTGCATCGTTGACGTGGTAAACGGTAGCTGCGGGTTGCGCTTCCGTTCTTTGGCTTCTACGGCAACAACCTCAAAATCCGCTTCACGATCAAGACGTTGCATGACTTCTTGCACATGCGCCTGATCCGGCAATTTTGTTTTTTGATCATCTACGCCATAAAACGTGGCTTTGAATTTAGCCCGTGATTTTTTGAATTCAGAATCTAATGTCCAGTATTCTTCTGGTTCAAAGGCTTGAATTTCTTGTTCGCGGGCAATGATTAATCCCAACGCAACAGACTGTACGCGACCAGCTGACAAACCACGCTTAACCGTTTTCCAAAGAATTGGTGAAATGGAATAACCCACTAAGCGATCAAGGATACGTCGCGCTTGTTGCGCATCAACGAGGTCCTGATTAATTGTCCGTGGTGTTTTAAAAGCGTTTTTGACCGTATCTTTGGTAATTTCATTAAACACAACGCGATTCGGTTGGTCCTGATCCAAATCAAGCAGATGTTGTAAGTGCCAAGCAATGGCTTCCCCTTCACGATCCGGATCGCTTGCCAAATAAACTTTTTTAGCCGCTTTTGCTTCCTTACGCAGTCCCTTGATCACATCCCCTTTACCACGAATCGTAATGTACTTCGGATCGTAATCATTATCAACATCAACACCTAAAGTGGACTTCGGCAAATCACGCACATGCCCAAGACTGGCAATAACTTTATACGTACTCCCCAAGTATTTTTCAATTGTTTTAGCCTTTGATGGACTTTCCACAATCACTAAATTTTTCTTGGCTTTAGTCGTCGTCTTGCGCTTTGCCGGCTTTTTGGTTGCTGTTTTTTTTGTTGTTTTTGTCGCTTTTTTTGCTGTATCTACCATTTGATATGCCTACCAATCACTTCTTATTATATAGCATATCAGATTGTATCTAGGTTTTGGACACTTTCGAGAATATCGGTTGGTTTTGCGACTAATTTTGCACCCAATTGAATCAATTCATGAGTGCCTTGTGCGGTTGCTGAAAAAATTGTCCCCGGCACTGCTAGGACATCACGATTTTCCTGTAAGGCAAAATTAGCCGTGATTAAACTACCTGAATGTTGTTTCGCTTCAACAACTAATGTCGCTGATGACAGCCCAGCAATGATACGATTACGCGCGGGAAAATGGGATTTTTGCGGTCCGGTGCCAGGTGGATATTCGCTTAAGACCAATCCTTGTTCGCCAATTTGGGTTTGCAAGTGATGGTGCGCTTTGGGATAACCCACATCGATACCTGTACCAATGACGGCAATCGGTACGCCACGTTGTGCCAACGTCATTTGATGCGCCATCACATCAATGCCTTTTGCTAAACCCGACACAATCGCGACGTCTTGCCGCACGACATCAGGTAATAACGACCGCAACACGGCTAGACCATATGGCGTAGCTGTTCGCGTCCCCACAACGGATAGACTGGGTAACCTTAAAGCTTCTAGATGACCTTGATAAAACAAGACCAGTGGCGCGTCATAAATTTCTCGTAGACGACCTGGATAACACGCATCAAAATACGTCATATAAGGTGTCGACCACTGTTGCGCGCGTTCAACTGCACTACTATATGTCCGCCGGATCAAATGATGGCTGCGTTGATCGCCAAAAGATAAAATAAGATCTAACGGCCAAGGATAAATGGTTGGTACCTGCACCGCTGTGACGGCTGTTACCACAGCACGTGCTGCTTTAGCCCCCATACCATCTGTCAAATGGATGGCAAGTAACTGTTGATTTAAGTTCATGTTAAACTCCTTAAATCATCATACGTTTTCGGCCACTCGTGCTCAAAAAAAAACGACCTGTTACCAGATCGTTTTTAGCCTGTGACAATCTCACTCAAATATTCCCAGCGCAACATCTTTTCTTCTAACGCGGCTTCGAGTTGATCTTGTTCCTTTTGTAATTCGCCTAATTTCACATAATCCGTGCCAAATTTAGCCATTTCATCAGGAATAGCTTGAAGACGCGTTTCCAATTCGGTAATGTCGTCTTCAATCGTTTCCCATTCCTTCTTTTCATGATAAGTGAGTTTCTTTTTAGCTGGCGCAGCTGGTGTTGTTGGTTTTGGTTGGACCACATTCGCAGCTTGAGCCGTTTTTTCTGCTGCTTGTTGGGCCAAATATTGACTAAACAAACCATCATACCGTGTCACCACGCCATCACCTTGAAACATATACAGTTGGTTCGCCACTTTATCAAGGAAATACCGATCGTGTGATACCGTCATCACGGCACCCGCAAAATCATTCAGGAAATCTTCCAAAACTGTCAATGTACTAATATCTAAATCATTTGTTGGTTCATCCAGTAACAACACATTGGGTTGCTGGAGCAATAGTTTCAAGAGATACAGACGGCGCTTTTCCCCACCGGACAATTTACGAATCAACGTACCATGCATAAACGGTGGAAATAGGAATTGTTCCAGCAGTTCAGACACACTAACTTGATTGCCATTTTTATCCGTAACCGAACTGGCCACATCAGATAGATAAGCAATTACCCGCTTATCCTCAGGAATCGTTTCCGTTACTTGCGTATAATACGCCATCTTAACGGTCTCGCCTAACTCAATCACGCCACTGGTTAACGGTAGTTGCCCGGCAATGGCATTCAAAAAAGTGGTCTTCCCTGCGCCATTTTCACCCGTAATCCCAATCCGATCGCCCGCCGCAACACGCAAATTAAAGTCATCCAAAATCCGTTTGTCGCCAAACTGTAACTGCGCATGCTCAATGACGATAACTTTTTTCCCTAGTCGTTGTTGTCCTAAATTCACGGCAACATCGTCATCTACCTTCAGCGTTCCCATTTGTGATTCTAGTTCAGCAAAGGCGTTTTCACGGGCTGTTTGCTTCGTTGTGCGTGCCCGTGCTGATTTACGCATCCAGGCCAGTTCTTGCTTATAGAGCTGCTGTTGCTTGTGTTCGGCAATTCTTGACTGGGCGATCCGCTCAGCCTTGCCGGTCATATAATCCTGATAATTCCCTTTATATTCGTATAATTCACCAAATGATAATTCGAAAATACGCGATGCCACGGCATCTAAGAAATACCGATCATGGGTCACAACCAAGACAGCGCCTTTATAATTGGCCAAAAACTTTTCCAACCAAGCAATCGAATCAAAGTCAAGATGGTTGGTTGGCTCATCAAGAATCAACAAGTCCGGGGCTTCAATTAACACTTGGGCCAACCCCACACGCTTGCGCTGACCACCGGAAAGTTCGCTGACCTTTCGGTGTAAATCTGGCATGTGCAATTGCGTCAAAATCGCCTTAATATGCGCTTCAGTTGTCCAAGCGTCATCACGATCCATCGCATTTTGGGCCGCCTCAAACTGTTGGGCTGCCTTCTCATCAGTCGTATGTTCACCAAAATGTTGCAACGCATATTCGTATTGCCGAATCGTTTGAAAAATGGGTTGATCCCCCGACAAAATTGCATCCATCACGCGAGCATCTGGATCCAAGTCCGGATTCTGTGTCAAATACCCAATGGTATAGTCATTTTGCGTGATGATTTGACCGGCATCAGCTGGATTGACACCAGCAATGGCATTCAAAAGCGAGGTTTTCCCCGACCCATTGACACCAATTAAGCCAATCCGATCACCTTCTGTGATTAAAAAAGAGATATCGTTAAATAACACTTTTTCGCCGTAAGTACTTTTTAAGTTTTCTACTCTAAATTGTTTCATACTTCTATTATACCCAACCTTTGGCCTTTTTATCGGCTTATTTTTTTGATATACTTGGACTAACATTTTGCGAACTTTGACGAATTTGAGGAGACGAAACATGCAATTAACTGCCGCCATTCAAAATTTTAATTTTGACCACATTTTACTGAATGCTGCTGGAGTAATGTGCCAGACAAAAGAAGAGCTCGACACAGTTCTAGCTTCCAATTACACTGGCGCCGTGGTGACAAAGTCGGCAACACCCGCCTTGCGTGAAGGTAACCCCACGCCACGTTACTACGAAATGGCACAAAATCTTGGCACGATTAATTCAATGGGCTTGCCCAATGCTGGGTTTGACTACTACATGGATTACGTCTCACAAAAGGAAACCGATAAGCCTATTTTCTTCTCAATTGCTGGTCTTTCCAAGCAAGATAATTTAGACATGTTGCGTCGACTGGAAGCTTCAGATTTTGGCAGCTTGATTGAATTGAATCTCTCATGTCCAAATGTCCCAGGCAAGCCCCAAACAGCTTACGACTTTGAAGCAACCGAAGCTATTTTAACCGAAGCATTCGCCTTCTTCACTAAGCCTTTGGGCGTTAAATTACCCCCATATTTTGATATTGTACATTTTGACATGATTGCCGCTATCTTAAACAAGTTCCCGCTCGCGTTTGTCAACACGATTAACTCAATTGGTAATGGTTTGGTCATTGATCCTGAAGCTGATACTGTTGAGATTAAGACAAAAGCCGGCTATGGTGGTTTGGGTGGCACTATTGTAAAAGCCACGGCATTAGCTAATGTTCGGGCTTTGCGTGATCGCTTGCGTGATGATATCAAAATTATTGGTACTGGTGGTGTCACAACTGGCCGTGATGTTTATGACCATGTGTTATGTGGGGCCGATTTGGTTGAAGTTGGCTCACAATTGGCAGTTGAAGGCATTGGCGTCTTTGAACGGCTGGAAACTGAATTAGCCGCCATTTTAGCAGAAAAAGGCTTCACCTCATTGGATCAAGTCCGCGGTCAACTCAAAACAATCGATTAATAAAAAGCAATCCACATGGATTGCTTTTTTTAGTGCTTAAGTATCAAAATAGCGGTGCCCGGCCACTGTGACCTGATGTTGAATCGTGGTCTGGAAAACAGCGGATAATAACGTATCCGTCAGCATCTCTTTTGGCGTACCAGCAAGGATGGTTTGCTCATGCATCACCCAAATCCAATCTGCTACCCGTTGCGCATAGTTTAAATCATGCACAATCATGATGACACTTGTCTGTGCTGTCATCAGTAACTGCGTCAACCGTTTTTGATAGCGTAAATCTAAAGCTGACAATGGTTCGTCTAGTAGTAAAATTGGTGCCTGTTGAACCAGCATAAACGCTAACCAAACGCGCTGTTGTTGGCCACCAGACAGTGTCCGCATGGCCATTTTCAGTAAAGGTGCGAGATCAAATGCCGCCACCACATCAAGACTTGGCAGTTGGGTCGCACGTTGCTGGCCCAGTGCTAGTACCGCTTGTACCGAAATATCGTCGTAAATGTCATTTTTTTGCGGTAAATAAGCCGCTTCCGGTAATCGACGGGCTAATTCAGCTAGTAACGTTGATTTCCCAACCCCATTTTGACCAAGCATCACGGTTATCCCTTGATCAGGCCAGCATACCGTCTGCTCATGCAATAGATCACGTGGTAGGGTTAAGTCATTAATTTTCATATTGTCGCCACCATAAAACCATAAAAAATGGGGCTGTTAGTAACATCAGCATTGCCCCAGTGGGTAATTCAATCGGATAGCGGCTACTATGTGCCAGCATATCACTCAAACTCAAGACCAATGTGCCAAACAACGCAGTTGGCAACAACCGTTGCTGCGCACTGCCACCAAACCAAAAACGTACTAATTGCGCTACGATTAGCCCCACAAAAAAAATCGTCCCTAATACAGCACTCACCGCACCAATATAACCGGCTGCAACGAGCTGCCAGGGCCAACTTAATCGTGATTCAGGATAGCCCAGACGCGCAATATGGCCCTGCGACAAAGCAAATAATGCTAATTGTGCCGATCGTAATTGTATGAAGATTAACCCCAGCAAGCCAATCACGGTTAACAACCAAGTGTCGGTCACGGTCACATTGGCCAATGATTTTCCCAGCAAACCTTGTTGGTTAGTCAGTAAACTGGTGCCAGCATTGAAAAACAATGCCAAAGCGAGGCCACCCAGTGGCAACAATAAGGGTTGATGGCCCATTTTTAAGACACTGCGGCGCAACACGACTAACCACCCCATCGCCAGCACGGCCCCAATGGCCACGCGATAGGTCAGCGCGGGCGCCCAAACCACCGTCAATAAGGCTAGGCCTAACTCACTGCCACTCGCCAAACCTAGCATACTGGCATCAATATAGTGATGTCGTAAAGTTGTTTGGAAAATCAAGGCACTAACTGCTAGCATTGCGCCACCGATTAAAGCAAACAGCACGCGGGGCAAGCGCAATTGCCAAAAAATATCCCAACTCGGCCATTGCTGTCTTAACGGGACACCTAACGTTATCACCACAACTAACACAATACTCAGATACAAGATCAGCATCCCCCATCGTCTCATTGCGCCACCGCCAGCCATTGTTGAATGTCGCGATAGGCCGTCACGACTTGTAAGTTCGCCGTCATACCAAAATCAGGGGCCGAAACATCATGAATTTGACCTGATTGCGTCGCCTTTAAATGCGCATAAGGCGCTTGCTGAAATATTTGATCAAAACTCTGCTTGACCTGGGTTGGCATCGCATGAGCCAGTCGTATCACAACAGCTGGATTTTCTTGGGCAATCGCTTGTGGATTTGGTGTGGTCAAAGATTGATTCACATCACCGCCAACGACTTCACCGCCGGCGCGTTTAACCAAATCACCGAGATAACTGTGCGCATTTGCCACCAAGAAGCCACCGCCAGGCATCCCCACCAAAATTAAAACCTTCACGGGTTTTTTAAGCGTTTTTGGTGGTAATTTAAGTGATCTCAGTAACTTTTGGGCTGCTGCAACTTGATGATAAGTCATGCCAAGTTGTAAAATATTGCGCGTCAGCTGCTGGTAAGTTGTAAAATCAAGTGTCGTCATTTTAATCTGGCTGGCTTTTAGTTTTGTAGCATAATCCGCCGTTAAAGCCGCATCAACATACACGACACTGGGATGAACACGGAGAATTTGTTCAAAATTAACACTCACATGGTTGCCGACTTTTGGCAACTGCGCATAACGCGCTGGTAGCGGTTCTTGACTGGTCGGCACAGCTGCTAGCGGTACTCCTAACCGATCAAAAATCGCCACTTGTGCCATTGTTGTCGCAACCGGTCGGTTTGCTGGTTGCGCCTGCCGTTGTGCCACCGCGTAGCCAACACCACCGATTAGGAGCACTATCAAAATCACGCCACTAACAAACACCTGTTTTTTAGCCATGTTAACCCACTTTCTGTCGTTTTTTGGTCCAAATCATATGACCAACGATACCAAGCCCGCCCAACAAGACCCCTGCTAAGGCTGCCGGCCATAGCGGCGCTTGTTGATGACGTTGATGCGTTGCGGTTGCTGCTTTGGCGACAGGAGCGGGTTGCGCAGCGGATACTTCGGCTGATGACGACGTAGCCGCTGGCGTTGGTTGATCGACGGCTGGTTGAACACTGCTGCTACTGTTAGCTGACGGCACCACTTGCTGCGACGATGCGGCTGCGGTCGTGTTAGATGAGCTATGTGTCTGGCTAGCTGATGCTGGCGCTGTTGGCTGAGCCTGCCCAGTTGTAGCGGCAGCCGTTTTTGGTTGCGCAACTGCTGGCAAATTTTTGGCGTCAAACTGCAAATTAAAATCATAAGTATGGTGATAATTTAAACTCGCAACGTCAACTTTCATCGTGCCACTTAAAAGCGTATTGGGATTTTTGACCAGAAAGCTAAACGTATAATAGTCGGTATTACCTTGTGTGCTCTGGGTGACCGTTGGTTTTTGTTGATTAATCGTCAAAATAGTCACTGGAAACCGGCCCAACTCGTGCTGCGTTGCAATGATAAGTTGCGCCCGATACTGGTCGCCAGCTGGCACTAAGTCACCAGGCGTCACAAAATAAGCACTGGCATACGAGACGTCATGCGTGCTGTACTTCAAAACCTGGTAAGGCACTGCTTGGGCCTGCACACTAGTCATGTTAGCAGTCCCAACAATGGCGCCAACTAGACACCCAAAAATAATTTTTTTAAACACACCAACCTCCACCAAACGTTATTTCTTTCTCACCGTTGCCGTTTTCATCACGGCAACCCCTAAAAAGGCAATAGACCCATTATATCGTTTTGACAAGTCAAAAAGTTTTATAATGTGATAAATTTATCAAACGATAAGACGTGTGACCCATTGGCCCCGTAGCAACACGAGCATTTTATTACAATTGACGTATTTCCAATAAAACTGGTCAAACACCTCATTATATGCCCTTTGATAAACGTGAAATACCTTGCTGGCTGGGGATTGTCGGCTATTTTTCATGCGCTTGTAGTCCAGGTATTATCACCCTTTGTATAAAATTGTGAAATGAGAAGCAATGCGATACAATAATGCCTTAGTCCCTTTGACAGTAGAATAGGAAAGAAAGATAGGATAATAGCTCATGAGTCGAAAACACGTGACGGTTTTCTTGGCAACTGCCGCACTTGCAACAGTCGTTGCCACGTCACCCCAGAAAATTGCTGCCGCTGACGTTTCAGGTAGTGTACAAACTCTCGCGCAACCTGAACCAGATTTAGCAACTTGGTTGCCCGATAAAAATTTGCAAATCAATTTGCAACAGCTACTCGGACCAGATGTCCCACTGACACAAGCCAATTTGGCCAAATTAACAACGGCTAATTTAACGTATAGCGATGTGACCAATTTAAAAGGGCTGGAATTCGCCAAAAATCTACAACAATTAGATTTGACCGGCAATGCCATCAGCGACCTAACACCACTGCAGCACTTAACGCAATTAACCGACCTGAGCTTACGGCTAAATAAAGCTGATCAACTCCCCGATTTAGCAAAATTAGGGCAAGTGCCCATCCAACAGCTAAACCTGGTTGGGGATGCTTATGGTGCAGCCCCACAGCAACTGGCCGGTTTATCGCAACTGACACAACTACAATCGCTTAAGTTAGTCAACAGCAAGCTCACCACGCTACCACCACTGGCGCCAACTGCTCCCCTCACTACGCTTGATTTATCCGGAAACAAACTCACAGATGTGAACGGACTCGCAAACTTTCCGTTGCTGACGACATTAAGCCTTGGTAGTAACCAAATCGCAGATTGGCGCCCTGTTGCAAATCTCAGCCACCTCACCAGCCTCACAACTGGGAATAATCCACAAACAAACATTAGTGTGTTACAGCGTTTAACCCAACTCAAAAAACTAAATCTCTCACAATTAGGCATGACTAACCAAGATTTGAAACTCGTGACGAACATGACAAGCCTGCAAGATTTGGCGATTGATTTCAACGGGACCATTTCTGATTTGTCGCCATTGACCGGCTTAAAACAATTAACCGATCTTGATTTCAGTAAAGATGCCGTTAGCGATTTATCACCGCTAGCTGGGCTGACTCAGTTGGCGAATTTATCTTTATCCAATAACCAAGTCACGGATTTGGCGCCCTTGGCAAATCTCACCCAACTCGAAAATTTAACTATTTTACGTAACCAAGTACGGGATTTGAGTCCACTAAAAATGCTCAATAAGCTGACCTACCTCAACGCTAAATTCCAATTTGTCACCATGCCAACGTTGACTATCCCCAGTGATGCCGCCCAATTTAACACGCGTCTCTCGGCTAAAGCCATTGACGGTACCGTGATCCCGCTAACGTATCAAAGCGGGCTAAATGCCACTGTCAATCTTGACCAAATTAACTATTCAGGTCTGACTGGCGATGGGCAAACTAGCTTCTCATGGGACAATGCAGCTGGGGCTAACAAACTCAGTAGTCGATTTAGCGGGTCCCTCATCCAACCAATTAAATTGGCGCAGACTGTCGTCACTCCCACCCCAACACCTGATGTTGTACCAGAACCAGTGACATTGTCCGTTATGAAAGGCGACAATCAGAACTTAACCTCCGTGGCAAGCAATTACATTTTACCAACAGCGACGTTAACCCGACACGCGGATGGCTCAGGTAGCTTGACTTTCACCGCGAATGTCCCCGCTAACTACGGTAAAGACAGTATTGCCTTTACGCAGGCCACTCAAGTTTCTGCTGACCTGGTTGGAAGTGCCTATATTCTCACCTATACGTTGCCACTTTCAGCAGCCGAATTAGCCCAACCCGCTATTTTGGAAGATATGCAAGTAGCCATTGATTTGCCTGGTTTTGACTATCATCATGCTTATCAAGTCTATTTCAAATTATCACAAGATCCCAATGCTGCGCCGACATCACCTGCGCCAATCTTTGAGATCCCGCAGACAACACCTGATCTGCAACTAAAACCTGATCAGGTGTTTGATCAGGCGGCTACACCCCTATTGGCTCACAACCAACCAAGCGCATTGCAACCACTGTTACCAGTATTATCAGCGCAACCTCAGGCCACCAAAAGCCTGATGGCACAAATTGTAACCACTGCAAAACAGCCGCTGTCACCAGTAGCGGCTGCAACTGTGCCAACAGCACCCAAATCGACCCCGGCGCCGGCTACGCCCGCTAAAAAAGCGCCTGTGTCTCATGCAACTAAGCCGCAAAAAGCTGCGACGACACACCCCAACCCCGCCCCGAAAAAAATAACCCAACACCACGGTGCTCAAATTGCCATTTTCACGGTTTCACTACTTAGTGTCCTTGGGCTTTATAGCTTCCGTGTCTTGCGAAAATAAGCCATTAAAAAAAGCCGCTGTTTTGATTTAAAACAGCGGCTTTTTTGGCCAACAAAAAACGCGGCACAGCATTGTGTCGCGTTTAAATTGTATTAACGCAATGATTCAACGTCGCGGGCAATCATCAATTCTTCGTTTGTTGGAATCAACAAACCAGTTACTGATGAATCAGGTGTTGTCAAAACAGTTTCCTTACCACGCACATTGTTGGCTTCGGCATCCAACTTCACACCGGCAAATGACAAGGCTTCAAGGACCTTCGCACGTGTCACGGTATCGTTTTCACCAATACCAGCAGTAAAGATGACGGCATCAACACGACCAAGTTCCGCAAAGTATTGACCAGCGTAACGAATGACACGGTCATAGAACATATCAAGTGCCAACTTAGCGTGTGGGTGTGTTTCTTGGACTTCTTCCAAATCACGCATGTCGTTTGAAATTGTTGAAATACCCAACAAACCTGACTTCTTGTTCAAGATTGACAACATTTCTTCGTTTGTCAAACCTTCACGTTCTTGAATATAGTAAATCAATGATGGGTCAACATCACCTGAACGTGTCGCCATTGTCAAACCAGCCAATGGTGTGAAGCCCATTGATGTGTCGTATGACTTACCGTTCTTAATCGCTGTAACTGATGCACCAGCACCCAAGTGGAATGAAATTGCGTTGAATTGATCCAATGGAATACCAAGCTTTTCAGCCGCACGTTCTGTCACGTAACGGTGTGACGTACCATGGGCACCATACTTACGCGCACCGTAGCGAGCATAATATTCGTAAGGAATGCTGTAAAGATAGTTCTTTTCTGGCATTGTTTGGTGGAATGATGTATCAAACACCGCCACTGACAAAGCATCTGGCAACAACTTTTGGAAGGCACGGATACCCATGGCGTTGGCTGGGTTGTGCAATGGGGCATAATCACCCAAACGATCAATCTTAGCAAGCACTTCGTCAGTAACAACAACAGAGTGGTTAAACCATTCACCACCGGCTACGACACGGTGACCAACACCAGTGATTTCGTTAAAGTCCTTCACGATGCCAAGATCTGTCATCTTTTGCAATAGCACGTCAATTGCTTGTTCATGATCCTTAATGGCCATTTCATGTTCAAACTTCTTGCCGCCGTTTTTAGTTAATGTGATATGCCCTTCTTCGGCACCGATCAAACGCTTTGGTTCGATATTATTACCGTACTTGATTGAAATTTCAGCATTATCTGAACCAATACGTTCAATAATACCTTGCATCAATACCTTTTCCTCAGGCATTTCCAACAATTGGAATTTAAGTGATGAGCTACCAGCGTTAACCGCCATTACTTTTGACATCGTGTTTACCTTTAACCTTTAAATGTATTCATAACAGTTCCTGTTATGTCATAATTCAATTGTAACATTTTTTACGGGTAAAGGTCACGTTGATCTAGCGCGAAATATGGTACAATATTTATACATGGATAACAATCGCTTGAGTAGGTAAAACATGATAAAAAAATGGTTATTAAGCAATCTCATCGGCGTGAGTATTAGCGTCTTCGTCTTAATGACAACTTTTGGATTAGTTTACTCGCTCGCCAATAAAGACAAAATCTCAACCGGGCCAGACAACGTGCAATTGCGTTCGGGGCCTGGCTTACAGTACCGATCACTGGCGACCTTAAAACGTGGCACCGACTTAATTGTCTTAAAAGATGATCAAGGTTGGTATCAAGTACGGCGCGCTGATAATGAAAAAGTTGGTTGGGTGGCGAGTTGGGTGGCTAAATCGCATACCTTACGGCACGCCACACCGATAAGTGAAGCCACGATTGTTTTAGATCCTGGGCATGGTGGTAACCCAAACAAGCGTTATAATGGTTTGTCTGGTGACAATGGCTCATCATCAGCCGATGGTAAGTATCACGAAAAGACGTATACCTTACGTACGGCACGTCAAGTACGTGATGCGTTGGCCCCAACGGGTGCGCGTGTCTTAATGACGCGTGATTCAGATGTGCTAGTCCCCTTATTAGACATTCCAAAGCTCGCGACCAAGTACCGTGCTGATGCGCAAATCTCCTTTCACTTCGATCACGCTGGGGATGAGAACAGCGCAACTGATGCCACCGGTATTACCCAATACTATTATCAAGAAAATGGCCAAGCCCTAACCTCAGCACTGCATAACGCTTTAAATAGCTTACCCATGACTGATCGCGGGATGGACACCGCCAAATATGTGGTCTTAAATCGTGCTTCGCAGCCAGCCACATTACTTGAATTAGGTTACATCAACAATCCCTCGGATTTCAAAAAGATTCAATCAACACGTTACCAAAAACAAATTGCCAATGCGATTACCAAGGGACTCACAACGTATTTTGACAATGAAGCAGGAAAGAAATAATGGCATTTTTTAAAAAGACAAAACAAGCATTAAGCGCAAATATTGCGAACCAAACAACAGAACAAGTCGAAGAACATTTAGACGGGATGATTGTCCAGCCCTTTGCTTACCGGAAATTATTAATTATTTACCGGATTGAACAATATCCAAGTACGAATAATCACATTGATAACAAAATTTTGACCTTTGAAACCAAAGAACCTTTGTCAGAACGCCGTTATCATGAAATTATTGACCGGTTAAAAAATGACGAGAGTGATCGCATTTCAATCGTCAATATTTTACCCCTCGTCGACTAAAACGTCACACAAAAACCACGCTAACCTATTTCAGCGTGGTTTTTTTATGTGTTTAAATTAACGTGTCAACACTTGGTCGATAACTTGATCATGGGGTTCTAATGGCAACGTCTCAAGTAATTGCGGGGTTAAGGCCAGCGCAATAGTTTGGCCCGTATAAGTCGACAAAAACCGATCGTAATAACCAGCGCCAAAACCTAAACGCCCGCCTTGTTTCGTGTAAGCTAAGCCAGGGACAATCACCAGATCAATGTTTTCTGGTGGATACACTGTGTCTTCCTCTGGTTCTTGAATGTTTAACGCGCCTGCCGTAAATGCCGTTTGCGGCGTAATCGCAACAAACTGCATCTGTTTCGCCACAATCTTTGGTACCACAACTTGTTTCCCATTGGCCCAAGCATGGGCAATAATTGGCTGTGTGTTCAGTTCCATAGGTGTACTGAGTACCACGGCAATGGTTTTTGCTGCGGCCCATTGCGCCGTATTAAATAGTTTAGCCCGTAACGCAGTCTCTTCAGTTAAACGGTCCGGTCCTTGATATGCTTGCAGTTTTTGCTTTTGTACTTGTCGCAAATCACGTTTTGTATGCATCTTCTTATCGCCTCCAATAAAAAAAGTCGGCCTAGGCCGACTTGCCATTATTCAAATAAGTGTGTCATGGCCAAAATTTCGGCTTCTTTTTTCACTTCTTTTAATACCTTTGGATCATCATAATTGTGAATGGCTGTCACAATTAATTCAGCCACACGGCGGGCATCAGCTTCTTTGAAACCACGCGTTGTGATAGCAGGTGTCCCAATACGAATACCAGAAGTGATGAATGGGCTGAGTGTTTCATTTGGTAAGGCTTCTTTATTGGTTGTGATTGACACAGAATCCAATAATTCTTGCGTTTGCTTACCATTCAAGCCAGTCTTCGTCAGGTCTAAGTTAAACAAATGGTTATCCGTACCACCGGCCACTACGCGAATATCTTCAGTTTCTGAGAATACTTCTGCCATGGCTTGGGCGTTCTTGATAATTTGTGCGGCATAAGTCTTGAATTCAGGTTGCAACGCTTCCCCAAAGGCAATCGCCTTTCCTGCAATCACGTGTTCCAATGGCCCACCTTGTGAACCAGGGAAAATTGCTGAGTTCAATTGCTTAGCATACTTTTCTTGTGACAAAATGACACCACCACGTGGACCACGCAATGTCTTGTGCGTTGTTGACGTCACAACATCCGCAATGCCAACTGGATTTGGATGCAAACCAGCAGCTACAAGGCCGGCAATGTGCGCCATATCAACCATCAAGTAAGCACCAACTTCATCCGCAATCGCGCGGAACTTGTCAAAGTCAATAATACGTGAATAAGCTGACGCCCCAGCAACAATCATTTGTGGTTGCACTTCACGTGCTTGTTGCGCAATGGCTTCATAATCTAATTGTTCTGTTTCAGGATCCAAACCATAAGTAAATGATTCGTACATTTTACCGGAGAATGATACTTTCGCACCATGTGTCAAATGTCCACCGGCATCCAAATCCATCCCCAAAATACGGTCCCCAGGCTTTAAGAACGCCATGTAAGCCGCAGCATTTGCTTGTGAACCAGAATGGGGTTGCACATTGGCATATTCAGCGCCAAAGAGCGCCTT
Organism: Leuconostoc sp.; assembly: GCF_965300815.1. NCBI lineage: Bacteria > Bacillati > Bacillota > Bacilli > Lactobacillales > Lactobacillaceae > Leuconostoc > Leuconostoc sp. The sequence goes on along the minus strand of NZ_CBDKZH010000017.1, from coordinate 1,849 downwards.
CAAACGATCAATCGCAAGTTGTTCAATCACATCGACATACTCTGTACCACCGTAGTAACGCTTGTAGGGATAACCCTCAGCATACTTGTTCGTTAATACAGAACCTTGTGCTGCTCGGACACCTTTTGAGGCAAAGTTTTCCGATGCAATCAATTCAATCGTGCGGTTTTGGCGGGCACCTTCTTGTTGAATGGCGCTCCACACTTCAGGGTCACGTTCTTTAAATGACATGATGTTCTCCTAATACGTTAATGACTTAATTATAAAGTATTTAACCATTTTTTTGTTTCTAATTATACGTATAATAACGAATTATTTATATTATTTCATTAAAATGTTCGTTTAAAAACAATTCTTGGCGGAACGTCTTTTCAATTTGCGCGGGTGTAATCACCTGACGGTGCAAAATTGGTTGTGCAAACAAGGTGTCGACTGCTGTTGGAATGGTTGTTTGCGTGAGTTGGGCTAATTGGGCCAAACCTTGATAACCTGTTTCAGATTGCGCACCTAATGCCGTCAACACCGTATCCGCAAACTTATACGGACTCGCCGTCGCTGCTAGCAAAGTTGGGCCACTAATCGCTTGTTCTGACAAGACAAAACGGCCAACAGCCGTATGTGGATCAATGGTGTACTGCGTCTGATCAAATACGGCTTGAATTGTCTTTGTCACCTGTTCTTGCGTGGCAAAGCCAGCCATAAATTGACTGAGTTGACGACGCGTTTCAGGCGTGACCTCATAGGCGCCCTTATCAGCGAGGTCTTGCATATAACGTTTCACTTCAGCTGTATTCCGGCCGCTGGCAAAATACAGCAAGCGTTCCAGGTTACTTGACACCAAAATATCCATTGCCGGCGCGTTGGTAACTTTAAATGCACGTTGCCGATCATAACGGCCCGTCTGGAAAAAGTCAGTTAACACATGATTTTCATTGGACGCCACAACAAATTGTCGTACTGGTAACCCAATTTGGCTGGCATAATAAGCAGCCAACACATTCCCAAAATTACCGGTTGGGACAACAATTGTGACCGGTTCACCGGCTTGCACTTGACCTTGGTTAACTAATTGTGCATAGGCATGAATATAATAAACAATTTGTGGGACCAAGCGCCCAATATTAATTGAGTTAGCCGATGAAAAACGTTGATGATGGGCAGCTAAATCAGCCACTAAGTCCTTTTCAGACAGCAACGATTTTACCGCTTTCTGGGCATCATCAAAATTACCCGTAATGGCAATCACATGGGCATTCTTGGCCGCTTCAGTTTGCATTTGTTGTCGCTGCATCTCACTCACACCCACTTCAGGGTAAAAGACGACAATCTCTGTTTGTGGGACATCACCAAAGCCGCGCATCGCTGCCGTGCCCGTGTCGCCAGACGTGGCCGTTAAAATAACCATCGTGTCCGTAATCTGCTGCTTTTTAGCAGCGGCGGTCATCAAATGCGGCAACGCTTGTAAAGCTACATCTTTAAAGGCCAGTGTTGGGCCGTTAAACAGCTCCATATACGTGAGTTGATCTTCTTGGTGATACGTGACAACGTCACGCTGCGCCCACTGGTTCCCATAAGCTTTCGTAATAATATGGTCGATTTCAGCCACACTAAAATCATCAAAAAAACCATCAAAAATTTGTGTGGCAATTTCTTGATACGTCTGACTTTTTAATTTTTCCCAATCCAATGTTAAGGGTGGCCACACTTCAGGGACATAGAGCCCACCATCTGGCGCAATACCGTTTAAAATGGCTTGGCTGGCGGTCACCTTTGGTGCTTCACCACGTGTTGAAACATAATTAAGCATACATGATTTCCTTTAATATTGAGTCATTAAGTTAGATTATAA
>NZ_CBDKZH010000016.1:0-20258 GCF_965300815.1 Leuconostoc sp. | reverse complement strand
TTGTTCAATCATGACAATGTTTTAAAATAAGAAAGATATGAGTATTCATGGCAGAAAAAAATCACTATGATTCAGATTCAATAAAAATTCTTGAAGGTTTAGAGGCGGTTCGTAAGCGTCCAGGGATGTACATTGGTTCAACTGACGGCCGTGGTTTGCATCATTTAGTTTATGAAATCGTTGATAATGCAGTGGATGAAGCCTTAGGTGGCTTTGGTAATGATATTCGGGTCACAATCCATGAAAATAATGCCATAACAGTGCAGGATTTTGGCCGTGGGATGCCAGTTGGCATGCACGAATCAGGTAAACCTACGCCTGAAGTTATTTTAACAGTGTTGCATGCTGGTGGGAAGTTTGGTCAAGGTGGCTATGCCACTTCTGGTGGTCTCCACGGGGTGGGGTCATCGGTTGTTAACGCCTTATCTGAAAGTTTGCAAGTCACGATTGTGCGTGATGGTCACAAGTGGCAAGAAGACTTTGTGAATGGGGGACATCCCGTTGATACGCTGCGTGACCTTGGGCCAACGACTGAGCATTCAGGGACAACGGTTAAATTCAAGCCAGATCCGTCATTATTTAGCGCGACAGTCTACAAGTATGACACGTTATCTGAACGTTTACGCGAATCAGCCTTTTTGATGTCAGGCGTGAAGTTTACCTTAACGGACGAACGTGTGCAACCCGCGCGGGTAGAAACGTACCATTATGAAAAAGGGTTAGAATCATTTGTTGGTTTCTTGAATGAAGATAAGGCCACGATTGGCCCAGTCATGACATTTGAAGGCGAACAATCAGGGATTGTGGTTGAAGTTGCAGCGCAATACAATGATGGCTATTCCGAAACTTTGTTGTCATTTGTTAACAATGTGCGGACGCAAGATGGGGGAACCCATGAAGTAGGCTTCCGGACGGCTTGGACAAAAGCCTTTAACGAATATGCCCGTAAGGTCAATTTGTTAAAAGATAAAGATAAAAATCTCGAAGGAACTGACGTGCGTGAAGGCTTAGCTGCCGTTATTTCGCTACGTGTGCCGGAACAATTCTTGCAGTTTGAAGGCCAAACTAAAGATAAGCTGGGGACACCAGAAGCGCGAGGTATTGTGGAGTCCGTTGTCAATGAAACGTTGAGTCGTTTCTTGATGGAAAATGGTGATTTTGGTCAAAATTTGATTCGTAAAGCCATTCGGGCACGAGAAGCGCGTGAAGCAGCGCGTAAAGCCCGCGACGAAAGCCGAACGGGGAAGTCCAAGGGACAAAAAGAACGGCTATTATCGGGTAAGTTAGCGCCTGCGCAATCAAAAGATGCGACGCGTAATGAACTCTTTTTGGTCGAGGGTGATTCAGCCGGTGGTTCTGCTAAGCAAGGCCGTGATCGTAAGTTCCAAGCGATTTTGCCTTTGCGTGGTAAGGTTTTGAATACCGAAAAGGCTAAGTTGGTCGACATTTTAAAGAATGAAGAAATTTCAACGTTGATTTATGCCATTGGCGGTGGTGTTGGGAATGACTTCAAAGTCTCTGATACAGCCTTTGATAAAATCATCATTATGACGGATGCCGATGATGATGGGGCGCACATCCAGACACTCTTGTTGACGTTCTTTTATAAGTACATGCGACCATTGATTGAGGCCGGTCGGGTGTATATTGCCTTACCACCGCTCTACCGCGTGAAATATGCGTCAAAGAAAATGGCTGACCAATTTGCGTGGACAAATGACGAATTGGAAGCGATTACGAGCCAAAGTGATGCGCGTTATGAATTGACACGCTTTAAGGGGCTGGGTGAAATGAATGCGCCACTCCTATGGGAAACAACCATGAATCCTGAAACACGGACTTTGATTCGTGTGAAAATCGATGATGCTGTACTGGCTGAAAAGCGCGTGACAACATTGATGGGCGATAAGGTTGAACCACGTCGTGACTGGATTGAAGCCAATGTTCACTTTACATTAGATGAAGCGGGTTCAATTTTGGATACGGTTGATGGTGATCCGACAAATGGAAGTGACGTATTTGAAAAAGCCCGTCAGCATGAAAATAAACCAGTCGTCGCGACGAAGTCAGCAGCATCAACGGGACCAGTGATTACGAACTGGCAAAATGGACAAGACAACGGCGCTTGATTTTTGCGTTGTTGGGATTAATTTGACGAAAGTCTTAGTCGCCGCGTACGTTTGTGCGCGGCCTTTACATCTGACTTTGCATGCATTCTATTTGAAAGGAAATGTGTCTAATCGTGTGACGGCTGTTAGACACTCGTATATATGGCAGATCGTATAACTGAACTCTCACTGGAAGCAGTGATGGGGGAGCGCTTTGGGCGCTACTCAAAATATATTATTCAAGAACGTGCGTTACCGGATATTCGGGATGGGCTTAAGCCTGTGCAACGGCGGATTCTTTTTGCGATGGACCAAGATGGTAATACGTATGACCATCCTTATCGTAAATCAGCTAAATCTGTTGGAAATGTCATGGGTAACTTCCATCCGCATGGTGACTCATCAATTTATGAAGCGATGGTACGGCTATCACAAGATTGGAAAGTGCGTGAACCGTTAATTGACATGAACGGTAACAACGGGTCAGTCGATAATGATCCAGCAGCGGCGATGCGTTATACCGAAGCGCGTTTGTCCAAGATTGCTGGCGAAATGATGGCTGATTTGGGACAAGAAACGGTTGATATGGTGTTGAACTTTGATGATACGACCTATGAACCAACTGTATTGCCATCACGTATCCCAAGTGTGTTTATTAATGTGGCACCAGGGATTTCTGCGGGTTATGCCACCGAAATCCCACCGCATAACTTAAAAGAAATCAATGCTGCGTTAATTTACTTGTTGGATCATCCTGAGGCACCGTTATCAGCGTTGATGCGCTATGTCAAAGGTCCTGATTTCCCAACTGGTGGGATTATTCAAGGTCTTGACGGGATTAAAAAAGCGTATAAGACAGGACGTGGTAAGATTGTCGTTCGTGCCAAAACGGAAATTTCTGACCTTAAAGGTGGGAAGAAAAAGATTGAAATTACCGAGTTACCTTATGAAGTTGTCAAGTCAAACTTGGTATCAAAAATTGATGCCATTCGCTTGAATAAGGAAGTTGCGGGCATTGCGGAAGTTCGTGATGAATCAGACCGTGAGGGAATGTCAATCGTGATTGAACTCAATAAGGGAACGAATGCCGAAGGTATTTTGACTTATTTGTTCAAGAAGACAGATCTTCAAATTTCTTACAACTTCAACATGGTGGCCATTCACGACCAACGGCCAGTGACGGTTAGTTTAAAGCAAGGCCTACAAGCATTTTTGGATTTCCGAAAAGAAGTCGTGTTGAAGCGTTCTGCCTTCGAATAAGCGAAGGCACAAGCCCGTCAACACATTGTTGAAGGCTTAATTCGGATGTTGTCAATTTTGGATGAGGTCGTGGCCACCATTCGCGCTTCTCAGAACCGTAAGGATGCCACGCAAAACTTGATTGACAAGTTCCAATTCACCCAACCGCAAGCAGAAGCGATTGTAACTTTGCAACTTTATCGTTTGACTAATACAGACGTTACGCAATTAGAAGCCGAATTTGCGACATTAACCGCTAAGATTAATCATTTGAATTTGATTCTAACAGAAGAATCAGCCTTAAAAGATGTGATTCGTGAGGAATTGACAGCCATTACGAAAACGTATACTACCCCACGTCGCTCACAAATTGAAGCTGAAGTGGAAGATTTGGTTATTGATACAGCAGTTACGATTGCCGAAGAAGATGTCCAAGTATTGGTTTCCCGTAATGGTTACTATAAGCGGGCCTCATTGCGTTCTTATAAAGCATCAGATGCTGACAATGGGTTGGCTGACGATGATTTGCCAGTCTTTGTGGGTCAGTTAAATACCACGCAACATTTGTTTATGTTCACGAATAAGGGGAGTGTCATTTACCGGCCAGTTCATGAATTACCAGACTTCAAGTGGAAAGATACTGGCGAACATTTCTCACAACAGCTAGCTAATTGGCGACCAGATGAATATGTGATCCAAGTGGTCGCAATTGATCATCTGGCACAAGGTGGGGCGTTTACTATCGTGACAAATGATGGGCTCATCAAGCAAACAGCCTTAGCTGACATGGTGCCTAAAGCTTATAAGAAGAAGACGGCAATGGCCATTAAGCTCAAGACTGATGATAGTCAGGTTGTCAATGTGGCTTATACGCCAACCGTTACGGATCAAGATGTACTCTTGCTATCACACAATGGTGTTGGGTTACGCTTTGGGCTAAGTGATGTACCAGAAATTGGTGCCCGTACGGCGGGTGTCAAGGCGATGGATCTTCGCGGGGATGATACCATTCAGGCTGCCTTAATGGTGACCTCACCAGATCAACAGGTTGCCATTGTGGCGGAAAACGGCGCCTTTAAATACATGCCTGTTGCTGAAATTAACCATTCAAAGCGTGCCAATAAAGGCTTATTGATCTTTACACAAAAGAAGACTGTGCCTTATCATGTGGCGGCTGCGACATTGTTTGATCAAGATGTGACCGCACTAGAAATTTTGACAAGCCGCTGGCAAGTACAAGATTTACAGTTAAGTGACTACAGTCCTTCACAACGTGTGGGTAACGGCCAATATGTTGTGGACGTGAAGAAAAACGGCACGCCTTGGCTGGTTCGGCCTTTGGCGATTGCTGGGACAAAATAATTTTTTTCTGCTAAAATAAACGTATATTGAACGAGGAGACATTCACGCATGGCTAAAACTTTAGTTTTCGGACATAAAAACCCAGATACAGATACAATTGCTTCAGCAATTGCTGCCAGTTACTTCTTAAACCAAATTGGTGAAGAAACAGAAGCAGTTGCACAAGGCACACCCAATGCGGAAACGCAATTTGCTTTGGACTATTTCAAGGTTGCTGCACCGCGGGTGGTGACGTCAGCGGACACAGATACAGTCGTCTTGGTTGATCATAACGAAGCAGCGCAATCAGTTGATAACTTGGCTGATGTCACTGTAACGGGTATTTATGACCATCATAAGTTTGCCTTTACAAATGCAACACCACTTTATATTATTGCTAAGCCATGGGGCTCAGTCGCAACAATCTTGTATTACGAATTCAAGCAAGCACAAATGGCTATCCCAGCAGACGTTGCTGGTTTGTTAGCTTCAGCAATTATTTCAGATACATTGTTGTTAAAGAGTCCAACAACTACAGACTTTGATGTTACAGCTTTGAAGGCTGTGGCTGACATTGCTGGTCTTGAAGACTACGAAGCTTATGGTTTGGCCTTGTTGAAGGCGGGTACAGATTTGTCATCACGCACGGATAAGGAATTGATTGATGGCGATGCCAAGTCATTTGACATGGGTGGTCACCAATTCCGCATTGGTCAAGTCAACACAGTAGCCATTGAAGATGTGTTGTCACGTCAAGCTGGTATTGAAGCGGCGATGACTGAAGAAGGCTATGACAACTTCTTGTTTGTGATTACAGACATTTTGAATTCAAATTCAAAGGCCATTTTCTTGGGTGAAACAACAGCTGCTGTAGAAGCTGCGTTTGATGGCCAATTGGTTGACAACGTGATCGACTTGCCAGGTGTTGTCTCACGTAAGAAGCAAGTTGTTCCACCACTTGAAGCACAATTTTAAGTCGTGATACCGTGAGTTGTTGGGCAGGGATTATTTAATTTTAACGAACAGGTTTTCGTCAAAATTGATAAAAACGCTTTACACTGATGGGCGGTTCATGTATAATAACTAATTGTATTGACAAGCAAATAATTTTAACAAACCACATTAAGGAGTAAGGATATGCGTATTCACGTGATTCTAGGAAATGATGAAACTGGTGAACGTATTTACTTGACGTCTAAAAACCGTCGTAATACACCAGATCGTCTTGAGTTGAAGAAGTACTCACCAAAACTTCGCAAAGTTGTAACATTTAAGGAGATTAAGTAATATGGCAAAGAAGTCAAAGATTGCTAAGGCACAAAAGCGTGAAGCTTTGGTTGCAAAGTATGCTGAAAAGCGTGCAGCATTGAAGGCGGCTGGCGATTACATCGGTTTGGCTGCATTGCCAAAGGATTCATCTCCAGTACGCGTACACAACCGCGATTTGATTGATGGTCGTCCTCACGCTTACATGCGTGAATTCGGTATGTCACGTTTGAACTTCCGTCAATTGGCACACAAGGGTCAAATTCCTGGTGTGCGTAAGGCTTCTTGGTAAGATCAAGTTTTCGTTGAAATTGCGTAACTTACACCGGTAAGCATTACGTGGGCGCGTTAAAAGTCAATTATTATAGCATCAGCTAAATACAGTGACTGCCTCAATGAGCATAGCGAATGGGGTCATAAAGGTTCACACACAAGTAAAACCACAGCAATGTGGTTTTTTGTTTGGTCAAAAATAGCATGTTGTTTGCACTTTCTTAAAAATTGCGCTATACTAGAGAGTGTTAATTTACATAGATATTGTAAATGAGCGGGTCACAGTATATGGGGCCGGCTCATTTTTTATGAAATTGGCACTTGCTTGCAATACAGATACAAATTCATCAAAGGAGGGTAGGTAAATGGCAAATAAAGTCGAACAAGAAATCACGGCATTGATCACACCGATCTTAGTTGAACAAAACGATTTATTGTGGGATTTAACCTATACAAAAGAAGGTGGCCAAAAGATTTTGCGGATTATGGTTGATAAACCTGATCATGCTTTTATCACGATGGCAGACATTACGGACTTTACCCAGGCCGTTAACGAACTTTTGGATACGGTTGAGCCAGATCCAATTCCGGAAGCATATTTATTGGATATCTCATCACCTGGTGCCGATCGGCCATTAAAGCAGCCTTGGCATTATCGTTGGGCTCAGGAAGCTGACGAAACAATCCTAGTTGCGCTCTTTGCAGCCAAAGAAGGCCAAAAGAAGTGGCAAGGGAAAGTGAAATCTGTGACTGATGATGGGATTGTTTTGTCAACAGCGCAGGGTGACTTATCGCTTCAATTTGATGAAATTGCTAAAGCAGTGCTGGATATCCAGTTTTAACGCAACGGGTTGATCCTGTTGTTAAAGGGTTTTGATTGTTGTATCAATACAAAGCTGGCAATCGTTGCCGGAAGAAAGCACACTATTAATTAAATGAGGATAGGCGAATGAGTAAAGAATTAGTCGACGCGCTCGATGCCCTTGAAGCTGAACGCGGGATTGAACGCGCGGTTGTGATTGAAGCCTTGGAAGACGCCTTAAGAGCAGCTTACAAGAAGCAATACAATGCAGAACAGAATGTTGAAGCCGTTTTTGACACTAAAAAAGGGAATGTTGCCATTAAGCAAGTCAAAGTCGTTGTCTTAGACGAAGATTTTGAAAACGAAGATACGGAAATTCCTTTGGAAGATGCTTTGGCAATTAACCGTGCCTATGAACCAGGCGATGAAATTCGTTTTGATGTCACACCAAAAGATTTCGGTCGGATGGCCGCACAAGCCGCAAAGCAAGTGATTGTGCAAAAAATGCGTGAAGCTAGCCGCGAAGCGATTTATAATAAGTTTGCGGACTATCAAGATGAAATCATCACGGGTGAAGTTGATCGTCAAGATACACGTTTCTTGTACTTGACTTTGCCTGGTAATCAAGAAGCAGCCATGGCACCGGCTGATCAAATGCCAAACGAACATTACCGAATGGGTGATCGTATCAAGGTTTTGGTCAACAAAGTTGAAAATAATGCTAAGGGCCCACAAATCTTTGTGTCACGGACAGCGCCTGACTTGGTTAAGCGTTTGTTTGAACAAGAAGTACCAGAAGTGTATGACGGTACAGTTGAAATCATGAGTATCTCACGTGAAGCGGGCGATCGCTCAAAGATTGCGGTTTATACGCATGATGCTGACCTTGACCCAGTTGGGGCTATGGTTGGGCAACGTGGTGCCCGTGTACAAGCCGTTGTTAACGAACTTGGCGGCGAAAACATGGACATTGTGGAATGGGTGGAAGACGAAGCGCAATATATTGCCAACGCCTTGAACCCATCAGAAGTCACAGATGTGATTTTTGATCCAGAAAATGACCGTGCTGTCACAGTCATTGTACCAGACAATCAATTATCATTAGCAATTGGTAAGAAGGGCCAAAACGCCCGTTTGGCAGCCCGCTTGACTGGCTTTAAGATTGATATCAAATCTGAATCTGAGGCCGCTAACAGTCTGGTAGCGGAAGCACCAGTTGTTGTCGAAGACGAAACAAACGAGTAATCTGATAGAAAGGAAACGTGTTTCTGCTCAAACGGGCACAAAGACACGCTAGATATTATGAAACCTAGAAAAATACCTATGCGAAAAGACATCGTTACCGGTGAAATGTTTCCTAAAAAAGAACTTGTGCGTGTTGTGCGCGACAAAGAAGGACATGTGAGCTTAGACCCCACATCAAAAGCCAATGGTCGCGGTGCTTATATTGGTTTGGATCGTGAGATTGCAGCCATTGCAAAGAAAAAGCGCATTTTTGATAGAGCATTTGAGGTGAAGATTCCCGATGAGTTTTATGACGAACTTATCGCTTATGTTGACCATCAACAAGCGCGACGGGAGTTGTTTGGTGATAAGTAAAGACGACCAAATTTTAAATCTCCTTGGCTTAGCCATGCGTGCCGGTAAGTTAGTATTGGGTTCTGATCCCACATTAACGGCCATTCGTGGCAATAAAGTACAACTGGCTTTTTTTCCAAGTGATGGTGGCCAAAGTCAAGCAAAAAAATTCGCTGATAAAGCAGCGTTTTATCATGTCACACTGATTCAAGACTATACCAAAGCGCAATTAACCGATGCTATCGGCGTAAATCGCAGTGTATTTGCGATTGCGGATCACGGTTTTAGTCGCAAAATTAAACAATTAATTTCAGAAAAGGAGCGGAACTAAATGGCAGAAGAAAAGAAATTCTCAGGCTCAAACCGTCCTGCACGAAAACAGGCAGTCCCAGAACGTAAGGAATTGCCCGCATCACAACGCCGTCATGCGGCAAAATTGACAGAAGGATCAGCCTCACAAGCAGGTGCTGGTTCACGGTCAAGTCGTCCCGCACGCCCAAATAATGGTCAAGGACAAACACGCAATGCCGCTCGTCCAAATGGTACGGCAGCTAGTCGTCCTAACAATGGTGGTAACCGTAATAGCCGTCCTGGCTCACGTTTACAACCAACTGGTGGTCGCCCAGAAATTCGCGAAAAGAAGAGCTGGTCAACTAAGCCACGTGAAGGCCAAGTGGATTACTCAAAGCAAACAGATAATAGCTTGAAGCAATACGTGAGTGAAAACGAAAAGCGTAAGCAAGCTGCCGCTGCGGCTAAGGCACCTAAGAAGCCTGCTGCACCAGCAAAAGCTGCTGCAAAGCCAACTGATGCTAAGAAGCCTGCTGCTAAGGCAGCAACGACAACAACGGCACCAGCAGCTGGCGCAGGTAAGTTTGGTGGTGCTTTGGCATCTGGCAACAACTCAGCGCGCAATAACTCGCGTAAGCGCAATACCAATGGTACTGGGCAACAAACACCACGTCGTAACGATAAGCCACGTGGTTCAAAGAAGTCACGTCGTATTGCGGCTAAGAAGGGCCCAGTAACGCCAGTGACTGAACGTAAGGAACAGCCACTACCACAAGTATTGGAATACCGTATTGGTATGAACGTGCAAGACTTGTCAAAGTTGTTGCACCGTGACACTGCTGAAATTATCAAGAAGTTGTTCTTGTTAGGCATTGTGACCAACCAAAACCAATCATTGGATTCAGATACCATTGAAATTTTGGCAGCCGATTATGGCATCGATGCGCAAGTGAAGGAAGAAGAAGACGTCGCTGATATCGATAAGTTCTTTGATGAAGATAACATCGATGAAGACAAGTTGGTATCACGTCCGCCAGTTGTTACCATCATGGGACACGTCGATCACGGTAAGACAACTTTGTTGGATTACTTGCGTAACTCAAACGTGACAGAAGGCGAAGCCGGCGGTATCACACAACATATTGGTGCTTATCAGACACAACTTAACGGTAAGACAATCACCTTCTTGGATACACCTGGTCACGCGGCCTTTACGGAAATGCGTGCGCGTGGTGCTAACGTGACTGATTTGACGATTTTGGTTGTGGCGGCCGATGACGGTGTCATGCCACAAACAATTGAAGCTATCAACCACGCCAAGGCGGCTGAAACACCAATCATCGTTGCCGTTAACAAGATTGATAAGCCAGGGGCTAACCCTGATGATGTCATGAACCAATTGATGGCCTATGATTTGGTGCCTGAAGAATATGGTGGTGACACAATCTTTGTTAAGATTTCAGCGAAGTTTGGTCAAAATGTTGACGAATTGTTGGAAATGATCTTGTTGCAAGCTGAAGTGCTTGAATTGAAGGCCGATCCTGATATGCCAGCACGTGGTTCAGTTGTTGAAGCACGTTTGGACAAGGGTCGTGGTCCAGTGGCAACTGTCTTGGTACAACAAGGCACAATGCGTGTCGGTGACCCAATTGTTGTGGGTAACACTTATGGCCGTGTCCGGACAATGACTAATGAACGTGGCGTTGAACTGGAAGAAGCTTTGCCAGCCACACCAGTTCAAATTACTGGTTTGAACGATGTGCCACAAGCTGGTGATCGTTTCATCGTTATGGCAGATGAAAAGACAGCGCGTGCCGCTGGTGAAGAACGTGCTAAGCGTGCGCAAGAAGCAGTCCGTAACTCAGGTTCTGTTGTGACTTTGGATACATTGTTTAGCACAATGTCTGAAAAGGCCATGAAGACAGTGCCAGTTATCGTGAAGGCGGATGTGCAAGGTTCTGTTGAAGCACTTTCTGGTTCATTGAAGAAGATTGAAGTCGATGGCGTACGTGTGGATATCATCCATACAGCTGCTGGTGCAATTAATGAATCTGATGTCACTTTGGCATCAGCATCAGGCGCTATTATTATTGGCTTCAACGTTCGTGCAACACCATTGGCCAAGGCGCAAGCTGATTCTGATAAGGTTGACATTCGCTTCTACAACGTCATTTATAACGCAATTGATGATGTTGAAGCAGCCATGAAGGGTCAACTTGAACCTGTTTATGAAGAGAAGGTTATTGGAACTGTTCTCGTTAAGGAACTGTTCAAGTTCTCTAAGGTTGGCATTATTGCCGGTGCGATGGTTGAAGAAGGTAAGATTACCAAGGACTCAAAGGTTCGTATCATGCGTGATAGCGTTGTGGTTTATGATGGCGAAGTGGCCTCATTGCAACGTGGTAAAGACGCTGTGAACGAAGTGAAGATGGGCTACGAGTTCGGCTTTACAGTATCAAAGTTCAACGATATTCGCGTCGGTGATGTTGTTGAATCATATATCATGGAAGAAGTTAAGATAAAGTAAGCCAATTGGCACTTTATCGCTTGTATTAAAAGAAAAAGGGGGCACAAGTTATGGCTAATCCACAACGTGCAGGTCGCCTCGCACAAGAAATCCAACGTGACGTGACGGATCTTTTGCTTAAGCGGATCAATGATCCACGCGTAAAAGACGTGACGGTAACGAGTGTTGAATTGTCAGGTGATTTGCAAATTGCAACAATTTATTATTCAATCTTGTCTGATTTGGCAAGTGATGGGCAAAAAGCGCAAGCTGGTTTGGAAGCAGCAAGTGGCTTGATCCGTAAGGAATTAGGGGCACGCTTGACGGTTTACAAGACACCTGAATTACGCTTTGTTCGTGATCAATCTGTCCAATATGGTAATCATATTGAAGATTTGATTCGTAAGCTACATGCTGAAAATTAATAAATGATAACATCTCAACGCTACTCTAAAAGGGGTAGCGTTTTTTGTGTTAGAATAGACTTATATTAATTTGACTAAAAAATGAGGACTTCGAAAATGACAAGCTTGCCACAATCTTTAAACCCAATCATTGCCGATATGGCACCTGATCGGTTATTGGGCTTTCAAGAAAAAGTGCGCGATATTCCAGGTGTGTTAAAGCTGACGTTTGGTGAGCCTGGTTTTGCAGTTGATGATCGTATCAAACAGGCAGCGGTTGCGGAGATTGAAGGTGATCGTTCACACTACGCTGAGAGCCAAGGTGAACGGGCATTACGCTTGGCAGCAGTCGATTATTTTAATCAAGCCTATCATTTAAATTATGCTGGTGAAGAAAATGTGATTGTCACGCTGGGTGTTAGTGAAGCCATCAACGTGGTTTTCCATACCTTGTTGGCCGATGGAGACGGGTTATTAATGCCTGAACCAGCTTACGGGCCATACTTTACATCGTTAGAATTGGCGCGTGGGACACGGATTACTATTGATACCACGGCTAATCGCTTTAAGCTAACGCCAGAAATGGTTGAAGAAGCGATTGCCAAGGCAACGGTACCAGTGCGGGCGATTTTGATGAATTACCCAACCAATCCAACGGGCGTAACCTATTCACGTGATGAAATTATGGCATTGGCCACCACGTTCAAAAAGCATGGGATTTGGGTCATCTCGGATGAAATTTATGCGGTGCTGACTTATGATCAAGAACACGTGTCATTTGCGGAAATTATTCCTGATCAAACGATTTATATTAATGGTTTATCAAAGTCACATGCGATGACAGGTTATCGCGTCGGCTTTATCTTGGGGGCCGCAGAAGTAATTGCGCAAATGCAAAAAGTCCACGGGGCGTTGACGTTTGCCATTCCAACGTTTATTCAAGATGCCGCATTGGTCGCCTTGCGCGATGTGACCACAGCGCCACAAGCAATGCGTGATGTTTACAAAAAGCGACGTGATCGCATTTTGCCACAATTAGTTGCGTTAGGTTTTGATGTCGTGGCACCAGAAGGGGCGTTTTATTTGTTTGCCAAGTTACCAGCTGATTTAGGGGATGATGGCGATGAATTTGCGTTACAGTTAGCAAAAGAAGGTAAAGTTGCCGTGATTCCAGGGTCTGGTTTTAGTGCGGCGGCCAAAGCTTATATCCGGATCTCTTATGCAGCATCCGATGAAGATTTGGATGAGGGTATGCGACGGTTGACAGCTTATATTAAGCAACGTCGTGAGAATTAAGTGAGAGGTAGTCTATGAACTGGTGGCAAAATTTATTTATATCATCCAGCAAGCACGCAACAGTGGCATCAACCGGACAATTAAATGCTGTTCAGATTGCGCGTAAATCGGAATTGCCTGTCATTGTGGCACCAGTCACGGGACAATTGCAAAGAATTACGCTCGATAATGACCAGTTAAACAAGCGTCATGGTTTTATGATGATTCCAAACGGCCGTGATATCATGTCACCAGTGGCAGGGATTGTCACAGATGCGGTACCACAGGCGATCACAATTCGCAGTGAACGTTACGGAACTGTTACCGTGCAAGTGATGTGTGAAAAGGCTCAGGATGTCAGATTGGCATCTTATCGTACGGGGCAACAATTACACGCAGGCGATTTGATTGGTTCAGTTCGTCAGCACGATCAGTCTGTTCGCGTGTATGTCTTATTTGAAACGCAGGCGACGCCATTTGTCAGCTATGGTGCAGTTTATGCTGGACAAAATATCTGGCGGTCGCAAGAGGAAATCGATGCAAAAGAATAATCCAGTTGACGGCATCTTGGTCGTCAATAAACCAAAAGGGGTCACGTCATTTGACGTCGTGGCCAAAGTAAGACGCGCTGTCGGTCAAAAAAAGGTCGGTCATGCTGGGACTTTAGATCCCAATGTTGATGGTGTCTTAGTCGTCGCTTTGGGAAAAGCAACCAAACTAATTGATGAATTACAAGCACGACCAAAACGTTATATCGGCGAAATTACGTTAGGTTTTGCAACAGAAACTGAAGACCTTGACGGGGACGTGGTAGCCGAACAACCGATTACAACGCCTTATACGGACGCGGCCATTGATCAGGCTATTGCGCAATTGAACGGGCCAATTCAACAAGTACCACCGATGTTTTCAGCTGTTAAAGTCGCCGGCAAACGTCTATATGAATACGCACGGGCAGGTGAAACTGTGACGCGACCAGTTCGTGATGCCATGATTTATGATTTTCATCGGACATCAGCAGTGCGTTATCAGCAACAACAGCAAAAATTTAACTTTGAAGCAACAGTGTCAAAAGGGACGTATATTCGGACCCTGGCCGTTGACACTGGCAAACAATTAGAAGTCCCAGCGACCATGACCAGCTTAACGCGAACGATGGGGAGTGGGATGCCTTTGTCAGCGGCAACGCCATTAGAAACGATCACGTCGTTGCCACGAGAAGATGTCTTAAAGCTAGTCGTCCCCATTCAAACGGTGTTGACATGGCCGGTGAAAGCTTTGACGGATGACGAGTGGTTTGCGGTCAAAAACGGGCAAAAAATCACCACCTGGCCAGCGGCCGACACTTATTTGCAGTTAACTTATCAAGGGGAATTAAAGGCAGTTTATGCGTATCAAGCTGCTGAACACCACTGGCAATCACGCTACGTGTTTACAAACGAATAACTATGATAGAAACCGTTCCGTTACATTATCCAATTCAAAATTTTGAACCATCGCAACCTCAAGTGGTGACGATGGGCTTTTTTGATGGGGTCCATTTGGGTCATCAAGCAGTGATACAAGCAGCTAAAGCGGAAGCTGATCGGTTAGGGGTACCGCTAGCGGTCCTAACTTATGATCCGCATCCGATTGTGGTGTTTAAGACCCTCACGCAGCCCTTACATTATTTAACGCCACTTGATCAAAAGGTGGCCTTATTTGAAGCGCTGGGCGTTGATCGCGTGTATGTGATGCGCTTTACCTCGCAATTGGCACAACTTGCGCCCCAGCAGTTCGTCGATGAGGTGCTATTGCCCTTACAACCAATGACTGTGGTTGCGGGGTTTGATCACCTCTATGGTGGTGATCAACAGACGGCCAATATGCAAGTATTAGATCAGTACGCCGCCAACCGCTTTGATGTGATTACGGTACCACCTTTTGAAGAGGCACACCAAAAAGTAGGCTCTTCGGCAATCCGACGTGCGTTAGACGCTGGCGATATGCAAACAGTTAATCATCAGTTAGGGCGTGTTTATCAAACGACTGGCACAGTTGTTCATGGTGAAGCACGCGGACGTGAGTTGGGTTTCCCCACGGCTAATATTCAAACACCAGAATTAGAATGGCTGCCTGGTATTGGGGTTTATGTGGTTGGGATTGAAATTGCTGGACAGTGGTATCAAGGGATGGCAAGTATCGGCCGAAACGTCACATTTGGTGATGCCCGACCAATCACTGTTGAAATCAACATTTTAGATTTCAAACAACAAATTTATGGGGAAGCGGTGACGGTTGCTTGGCATCATTACTTACGCGGCGAAGTCAAATTCACGTCGGTACCTGATTTAATCACGCAGTTACAGCACGATGAACAGGCGACACGACAGTATTTTAAAGCACTTAACAAGCGTTAAGTGCTTTTTATTTGGCACTCGAATAAAAAGAGTGCTAAAATGCTTGCATTTTTTTCGGAAAGGGTGTATGATAATAGATGTTAGCAGTTGGTATCTATGAGTGCTAAAACGGAGGTGATGGCATGCTAACAGAAAGACAAAAATTAATTTTAAGCGCCATCATTTACGAGTACACACACACTGCGCGAGCAGTCGGGTCGAAAAGTTTGCAGGAACAGCTTGATATTAAAGTGAGTTCCGCAACAATTCGTAATGAAATGGCTGCATTAGAGTCAGCTGATCTGATTAAAAAACTACATACTTCAGCGGGACGGGTACCGTCATGTGCTGGTTATCGCTATTATCTCGATCACCTCATGGCGACACGTCCCGCAACACAGCAAGATGTGGCGATGGTGATGCATTCGTTTCGTGGGATTTTTCATGAAATTGATGACTTGCTTGACGAAGCTGCGCGGACGCTATCGGAATTAACCGGCGCAACCGCTTTGATTTTGAAGCCAAAAGGGTTAAACATCAAAGTGTCTGGGTTCCGTTTGGTGCCGTTGGAGAATCATCAGTTAATTGCCGTGCTGGTAACCAGTGACGGTAAAGTGACCAGTCAGACATTCAAATTACCGCGCGAGTTAGCGATATCATCGTTAGATAGTATGGTTAAGTATATCAATGATCAGATGATTGGCCATCCGATTTTGGAAGTGTTGCAACTGATGCAATCAGATGAGTTGCCAACGCAAATGAATCGGGTGATTAAGACACCAGCTGCCTTCTTGCAATTGTTTGGCGACGTCTTAGCACGATCGATTGGCGATAATGTGCATATTGGTGGTCGATTGAACGTGTTGGATTTTGGTGAAAATGTTGATGAAACACAGAAAGTGAAGCATTTGCTAGAGTTTCTGTCATCAGCACCTGATATCCGACGTGTGGCGACAGCTGTCCCACATCAGGTGACAGTTAAGATTGGGCAAGAAATCGATGAACCCTTATTACAATCCTTTAGCTTGATTACGAGTGCCTTTCAGGTACCAAATCAAGGGGATGGGGTGATTGCATTACTTGGCCCAATTCGGATGCCTTATGCGCGCAACGTCTTGTTGATGGATGCCTTTGGTGAAGCGTTAAGCCAAAAGATGCTCGAATATACATAAATTAGGAGGTCACTTACGTGGCAGATGAAGCGAAAGAAGCAATGAAGAACGACGAAGAAATCGTTGTAGAAGATGGCGCAGTTGATGATGAAGCTGTAACGGAACAAATCGAAGCAGAAACTGATGTTTTGCAAGAAGATGAAGCACCAGTAGAAAGCTCAGAAGCAAGTCAAATTGCAGACCTTGAAGCTAAGGTTGCGGAATTAGAAGACAAGCTGTTGCGTTCGCAAGCGGAAATTCAAAATATTCAACAACGTCATGCCCGCGAAGTGCAAAATGTGCGCAAGTATGATGGTCAGAAATTGGCCGGCGCAGTTTTGCCAGCGGTTGACAATCTTGAACGCGCATTGCAAGTTGAAGCAGATGATACAGTAACAAAGCAAATTAAAACAGGTGTTGAAATGACACTGAAGACATTGGTGCAAGCCTTAGCTGATAATGGTATTTCGGCAACGGGTGAAGTTGGGGAAGCATTTGACCCAACGAAGCACCAAGCCATTCAAAGTGTTGCCTCAGAGGATGTTGCGTCTGATGAAATTGCCGCTGTTTTGCAAAAAGGCTATATGATTCAAGATCGCGTCCTTCGACCAGCAATGGGTGCCGTGGCGAAATAACAATAATAGTAATGGTGATTCAGCATGTGCACCACACCTTAAAAAGTTAAAAAAATAAAAGATTAAAAAAGTAAAGGAAGAATTAATTCATGTCAAAGATTATCGGTATTGATTTAGGAACAACAAACTCAGCAGTTGCCGTCCTTGAAGGTGGCGAACCAAAGATCATCACAAACCCAGACGGCGGTCGTACAACACCATCTGTTGTGTCATTTAAGAATGGCGAAACACAAGTTGGTGACGTGGCTAAGCGTCAAGCCATCACAAACCCTGACACAATTATTTCAATTAAGTCACACATGGGTGAAGCTGGCTACAAGGTCAACGTTGACGGTAAGGACTACACACCACAAGAAATCTCAGCCATGATTTTGCAATACATCAAGGGTTATGCTGAAGATTACTTGGGTGAAAAGGTTGAAAAGGCTGTTATCACAGTGCCTGCTTACTTCAACGATGCACAACGTCAAGCAACTAAGGATGCTGGTAAGATTGCCGGTCTTGAAGTTGAACGTATCATTAACGAACCAACAGCCGCTGCGTTGGCTTACGGTTTGGACAAGTTGGATAAGGATGAAAAGATCCTTGTTTACGACTTGGGTGGTGGTACATTCGATGTGTCTATCCTTGAATTAGGTGATGGTGTCTTTGAAGTTTTGTCAACAAATGGTGACACACACCTTGGTGGTGATGACTTCGATAACAAGATCATTGATTACTTGGCTGAACAATTCAAGGCTGAAAATGGCATTGATTTGAAGGAAGACAAGTTAGCTTTGCAACGTTTGAAGGATGCCGCAGAATCAGCTAAGAAGACGTTGTCTTCAGCAACTGAAGCACAAATTGATTTGCCATTTATTGCTTCAGGTGACCAAGGCCCATTGCACTTGCAAACATCATTGACACGTGCAAAGTTCAACGAATTGACAGCTGACTTGATCAAGAAGGCTGAACAACCAGTTTTGAATGCTTTGAAGGATGCTGGTTTGTCATTCTCAGACATCGATGAAGTCATCTTGAACGGTGGTTCAACACGTATTCCAGCCGTACAAGAATCTGTTAAGAAGTTGACTGGTAAGGAACCTAACCACTCAATCAACCCTGATGAAGCGGTTGCCCTTGGTGCAGCGGTTCAAGGTGGTGTGATTACTGGTGACGTGAAGGACGTTGTCTTGTTGGATGTGACACCTTTGTCATTGGGTATCGAAACAATGGGTGGTGTCTTCACAAAGTTGATCGATCGTAACACAACGATCCCAACATCAAAGTCACAAGTCTTCTCAACAGCTGCCGACAACCAACCAGCCGTTGATATCCATGTCTTGCAAGGTGAACGTTCAATGGCGGCCGACAACAAGACTTTGGGTCGTTTCCAATTGTCAGATATTCCTGCTGCAAAGCGTGGTGTGCCACAAATCGAAGTGACATTTGACATTGACCGTAACGGTATTGTTTCTGTTTCTGCCAAGGATTTGGGTACGCAAAAGGAACAAAAGATTACGATCCAAGCCGCTGGTGGTTTGACTGATGAAGAAATCGAACAAATGATGAATGATGCAAAGGCTAACGAAGAAGCCGATGCAAAGAAGAAGGCAGCCGTTGATACACGCAACGAAGCTGACCAATTGATCTTCTCAACAGAAGCCACACTTGAAGAAGTGGGTGACAAGTTGGAAGAAGATGCTAAGAAGGCAACAAAGGATGCCCTTGAAGCATTGAAGCAAGCTAAGGAAAAGGTCGGCGACGATGTTGAAGCTGACTTGACTGAATTGAAGGAAAAGTCAGAAGCATTGGCTAAGGCTGCACAAGAATTAGCAATGAAGCTTTACCAACAAGCTGCTCCACAAGAAGGTGCTGAAGGTGAAGCAAAGCCAAAGGATGATAACACAGTTGATGGTGACTTCGAAGAGGTTGACCCATCAAAGAAGTAATCCTTTGACGATAAATCAATTCGTGACGATCATTTAAGCATAAACGAACCGCATCCAACTGGATGCGGTTCGTGTACATAATATGGAAAAGGAGCGGGCTGTTGAATAATACAGAATACTATGACCGTCTTGGCGTTGATAAGAATGCCAGCCAAGATGATATTAAAAAAGCATACCGAAAATTATCAAAAAAGTATCATCCTGACTTGAACCAAGAACCAGGTGCCGAAGAAAAGTACAAAGAGGTTCAAGAAGCCTTTGAAACGTTAGGCGATCCCCAAAAGCGTGCCCAATATGACCAATTTGGTCCAGCCGGCGCCAATGGTGGCTTTGGTGGCCAAGGCTTTGGTGGTTACCAACAAGGTGGCTTCGGGGACTTCTCTGATTTGGGTGATATTTTCAGTCAAATGTTTGGCGGCGGCTTTGATCCGAACCGACCACGCAAGGGACAAGATTTACAATACCGGATGCGCTTAAGCTTCGAAGAAGCCATTACTGGTAAGGAAGAAATCATCAAGTTTAATCGTGGTGATGGCCCTCATGAAATTAAGGTGACAGTTCCAGCCGGTGTTGAAACAGGTCAACAAATGCGTCTGGCTGGAATAGGTGAAGAAGGCGTTAACGGAGGCCAACGGGGTGAATTGTTCGTGGTCTTCCAAGTTGCCCCTTCAAAGGACGGCTTTGAACGTGATGGTGCTGATGTCTTCCTTGAACAAAAGATTAGTTTCACGAGTGCTGCCTTAGGGGATGAAATTCAAGTTAAGACAGTACAAGGTGACGTGAAGTTGAAGATTCCTGCTGGTACGCAAACAGGTAAGCAATTCCGTTTGCGCGGTAAGGGTGCGCCACGTCTACGTGGTACAGGCAATGGTGACCAGTATGTCACAATCTTTGTTGAAGTGCCAACGTCAATGACTAAGGATCAAAAGAAGGCCTTGGAAGCCTTCCAAGAAGCCATGACTGGTAAAAAGAAGAAAAGTTTCTTTGATAAGTTAGAAGAATTAACAGAATGAAGACGATAAAACGCACGGGGAGACCCGTGTGTTTTTTTATTGATGATAAAAAAATGAGATTTTATGT
>NZ_CBDKZH010000015.1:18158-20605 GCF_965300815.1 Leuconostoc sp. | reverse complement strand
CAAATCCGCGCCCAATGAACGCGGGTACGGCGTTGACGTTGGCGGAAGCGAATATCATCTTTAAATTGCATCATTTTGTTTAGTCCTCCAACGCATAGCTAGATTTATTATATCAAAAATCTGTCAAAATTTGGTCATACTGTGCCAGCAAATTATTTTTTAACACCACGTTGGCTTTGATGTCTGCTTGTGACTTAAAGCGATGGCGTTGCATGGCATTTAATTGTGTGACGAGTAATGCTTTCGGATGACGTTGCATTTCAGTTAATACCAAGGCGAGACGTGACACTGGTTGCCAAACTTCCCGTTCCGGTACAATCACAATGTTTGGTAACTCCTGATCGCGTAACCACATGGTTGACATGATTTTTGGTGTGACAATCAGAATGTTTTGCTGTTCGGTATGCCGTTGGCGCTGGATTTTTTCAAGTGAGCCGGTGACCCCTTCCGCAACGAGCCCGTAGTCAGTTGTCAAAACATGTTTTAACTTTTGATACCAATGATTCACCCGTTCACCATCTGGCACAATCATCATAATTTCACCCACGTTATGCTGTGTGAGCG
Source organism: Leuconostoc sp. (assembly GCF_965300815.1). Lineage (NCBI taxonomy): Bacteria > Bacillati > Bacillota > Bacilli > Lactobacillales > Lactobacillaceae > Leuconostoc > Leuconostoc sp. The sequence goes on along the minus strand of NZ_CBDKZH010000015.1, from coordinate 20,041 downwards.
CTTGTAAGTGCGTGACTGGCGAAGTGCGACCCATTTGAATCACAGTTACCGGTTGATTATCATGGTGAATAAAATCGCGTTCTGCCGTCATCTGCTCTGGCACCTCACGCAAAAAGGCACTCACCTGATTATCTAAGTATTCACTGACAACCAAAAGTTTATGGATATGCGCCAAAAAGTGTGTTTGATACGTGGTGGCGACTGGAACGAAGAATGTTCTCGTGAGCTGCGTTTGCCCGTTTTCGTCGTGTTCTTGATCCTGCACCGTCACAAGCGGTTCTTGCTGCAAACGTTTGATGTTGGTCAGTTCATGCGGTAAGGTCGCCCATGATGCCGGGACAACGCCATGCTCGCCAATATCCAAAATCGTCATTAAACGCATGATGATCATTAATAAACGTTCTGCGCGCTTGAGTTGGGTGGTTACCTTATCGGTTTGCAAAATTTGCTTCACTAATTTCAAGGCCTCTGCCACACTTTGTTTGACAAACAACCGCTGCTTATGCGTGAGCCCCGCAACTTCTTGATGCATCAACCCTTTCAAGCTGTTTTTAATGTCTGTCAAATTCAACTGTGCCCGATAATGTGCTGATAATTCATCAACAAACGCACTCGGCGTTTCCATGACCACGACCGGCCATTTTGTACGCTCACGCGCTGCCAAAAGCGGTTGCGCCTGATTAAAGTAAGTTTCAAAATTCATCGTCAACACTTCAGCACGGTTGACCAAACGTTGAGCACGTTGATAGAAAATCCCCTGCTCATTGCCACGCAATGCATCTAGAATCGGCAAATTGGTAGCACCGACTTGGATTTCGTTTAATAACCCAGTCTGTGTTTGCGTTAACCACACTAAAATGCGGGCTTTGAAGAATTGGGCTGGCGACGTGTCGTCAGCTGTTTTTAACAATTGGTTAAAACGTTCAACATCAATATACGCACTTGGATCATGCAAAATGGCTGCCGTAAAATGGACATCTAATAATTTAGCGATTTTCTCCACCAATGCTTGTTGCTGTTGCTGCAAACTGTCATCATTTGTCAACAACACGATTGGACGTGCTTGCGGATCAAAAATTAATGGGACCAAATAACCCAAAGTTTTGCCGATTTTCGGCGCAGTCAACACCGTTAATACACCATCAGCTTTTTTAGTGAGGAACGCATAGACGCGATTCATTAAATCATTCTGGGCTTCGTTTTGGGTTAACCATTGCCCAAATTGCCGCTGCTTCTCTTGCGAAGACCGTGGATAGGCGGGCAACGTCGCTGGTGTCATTGGTGGCACGGGATCTGGTTTCGTCACGGCGACTTGGGCCACAATGTCAAAATCAGTTTGTTGCCGTTTTGATTTGACCACCCGTAAAAAATCTTGTGTTTGTCTCAGGAGTGGCCACTGCCCAAATTGTAATTGCTGGAGAACAATGACGGGTAACTGCTCCGCCTTTTGCCATAGCTTCAAAAACAGTAAAGCCGTTGCTTGCGCATCAGCATTTGCCCGATGGGCGTTATTAAGCGTAATATTTAAAAATGTTGTCAGATCCAACAACCGATAACCTGGCGCTGTTGGCAACAAAATTTGTGCTAATTGAACCGTGTCAATGGCAGGATTGGTCAGCACTGGAAAGCCTGTCCGCGCTAACTCGTCGTTCAAATAAGGATAATCAAAATTAATATTATGCGCAATCAGCACAGTATCTTGTAACATGTTACGTAGAACTGGTGCGATTTCTTCAAAATAAGGCGCATCACGCACATCTTTTTCTGAAATATGCGTGAGTTGTTGAATGTTGCGATCAATTGATTGACCTGGATTCACAAAAGATTCAAAATGATCAACGATACGGCGATTTTTGATAAAAGTCATCCCAATTTGGATGATG
>NZ_CBDKZH010000015.1:0-18148 GCF_965300815.1 Leuconostoc sp. | reverse complement strand
ATAATAACAAACGTTTTTTAGGAGTTTATGGCAAGCATCTTTCTCATATATAAAGAGATGAATTGCGTTGTTAACTTTGCCCTAATCAGGCAACACTACGACAAACTTAACAACGCAATTCATCTATCATTTTACACTATTTAGAAAAGTGCGGTACAATAGTAAAGGAAATTCGGAGAAAAATCATGATTAGTCAAATGCTTGGGGTGGGAATTGCCCATGCCAAAATTATTTTAGTCGGTGAACATGCCGTCGTTTATAACCAACCAGCTATTGCCATTCCATTAACAAACCTGACCGTGACGACAACAATTCGACCAGCCTTTAGCGGGCAAACAATTGAAAGTAGCACGTTTCACGGCGACCTCGATGAATTAGGCGCCAATGTGGAAGGCTTACGTCAGCTCATCCTTAAATTACTGCAATCTTTAAATTTGGTTGATGCCCCTTTCACGCTAGAAATTGAAACAAATATTCCACAAGAACGTGGTTTCGGCGCGTCAGCGGCTTTTGCAACCTCGATCACAAAAGCCTTTTTTGATTACGTGAAGGCCCCCTTGTCACCTAAACAATTAAAACACTTTACCGATTTGGCGGAAGGTATTTCCCATGGCTCGGCCTCTGGTTTAGATGCCGCCACTGTCGGCTCTGACGACCCCATTTGGTTCGTCAAAAACGAGACCTTAACGGCTTTTAAAATGACCTTAACAGGGACACTTGTTGTCGCTGATACAGGCATTCATGGCCAAACGATGCACGCTGTTAATATCGTGAAAAGCAATTTGGATGATGATTATGACCTCACTTGGCAAAAAATTGTCCATTTGGGGCAAATTGCAGAAAAAGTTCGGGCTGATTTAACTCATAATCACCCCGAACACGTCGGTTTATTATTTACGGCGGCACATCACGAATTACAATCACTCGGTGTGTCACACCCTAAACTCGACAACCTTGTCAATGCTGCCCTACATGCTGGCGCACTCGGTGCTAAGCTGACCGGTGCCGGTATTGGCGGCGCAATGTTTGCCCTAGCCAAAAATAACGATGATGCCATCACCATCGCCAATGCCCTCACAAAAGCGGGCGCACAAAATACTTGGATTCAACCATTATAAAAAGCATCCCAACGGGATGCTTTTTTCTATTTCAAAATCGTTTCAATTTGAGCAACTTCGTCATCAGTGAAAGTCATGTTATCACTAAAGGCTAAGTTATCTACCAGATGGTCAATCTTACTTGCCCCGATGACAACAGTGGCAACGCGGCGGTCGCGGAGCAACCAGGCTAATGCCATTTGTGACAATTTTTGACCACGGGCTTGCGCAATGGCGTTTAAGGCGTTCAACTTAGCAATCAAGGCCGCTTTACCATCTTCAAACAAGAACGCATTCGTCCGGTGAATTGGGTAATCTTCCGGAATATCCTCTAAGTAACGATCCGTCAGCAAGCCTTCAGCTAGTGGCCCATAGGCAATCAAGCCAGCATGATTTTCATCCAATACGTCCAACAAACCATCATCAGCGGCCGTTTGATTTAACATGTTATAAGACACTTGGTTCCCAATAAATGGTGTGCCAAGTTCATCAAACAACTTCGCAATGGCGGCTGTTTGTTCAGCATTATAATTAGATACCCCGACATATAATGCCTTACCTTGCTTAACCAATAAGTCCATCGCATAAGCAGTTTCTTCTAAACGCGTGTTGGGATCCCAACGATGTGCATAGAAAATATCAACATAATCTAGTCCCATGCGTTGGAGACTTAAATCCAAGGCGGCCGTCAACGTCTTTTTACCGGAAAACTCACCCAATGGTCCAGGCCACATGTGATAACCCGCCTTAGTCGTGATAATCAGTTCATCACGATACGGCTTCAAATCACTGCGATAGACCTGACCAAAAGTTTCTTCCGCGGTGCCGTTACTTGGGCCATAATTAGATGCATTATCAAAGCTAAAAATACCACTGTCAAATGCCTTCAACATCACTTTTCGAGAATTTTCAAGTGGCATTTGGTCACCCAAATTACGCCACAAGCCAAATGATACGACTGGTAAAATTAAGCCAGAATCACTCACCCGACGGTAAGGTAATTTCTCATAACGTTGTTCATCTGCTGCATATACCATGATTTAAAGTCCTTTCACTATTTGCTCTGCAATAATTTGATGCGCTGCACAATTCGGGTGGACATCTGTCATGGCTGGTAACCATGACTTGGTTTCAATTAACGTGAATTGATCAAAGCGTGCCGTTTCAGCTAAAAACACCTCACGAAACGCCCCATTCAATGGCATCATTAATATAATTTTAGCATTGTGAAAGCGCTTTATCAATTCCAATAAATAGATGCGTAAACCAAATGCAAACGCGGTCGGTGTGGCACCATAGTTAAAATCGTTGGTGCCATAATTCACTAGTACGAGGTTAGTCGTCACTAATGGTCGCGACACATTGTCACCAACGTGCCACAAGGCTTCGATCGCTGTTGGGATTTGGTATGGCGCAGCAGCGGTTAAGCCCGTTCCCCCATACGCAATACGCGCCAACGGTTGCCCTAAGGCATCAGCCACCAGTTGTGGGTAGCTCAATTCGGGATGATGCCCATCGGCGGCCATGGCTTCACCAGCAGTAATGGAATCTCCAACAAACGTCACGTAAGGCTGTGCATTTTCAATTGGGGCCACTTCGCCCTGATCAATTGTCACGGCTGTCACATAGACAGGATCTTGCCAAAAAGCTTCACTACTACCTGCGCGATCACGCAACACCATGCGAACCTCGGCCGTCTCTGTGGGTATGGTCACTTGCAAAGTTTGGTCCGCGACCGGCATCTCCTGCCAATCGGCGGCATTAATTTGCACCGCAAAAGCCAACCCGTCGTAGTTTTTAGCAAATGATAATCGCACCACGTGAACATGGGTTGTCACAAAAGCTACTGACGCCCCAAATTGGGTGGTCATCATGCCATCATCCGTTACGCCCCATTCTGGTGACAATAGTCGTGTCATGTCAACTGTTTTCATAATTTAACATCCAAGTTATCCGGACTTCTCATAATGTCCTCAATACTTTCGCACGCATCGACCCGTCGAATCGCTTCGGCAAATGTAGCTGCAACTGATAATTGTACTAACTTATCAAAACGCTTATCATCGGGTACTTCAATCGTGTTCGCCACTAATGTTTTTGAAATTGCCGATTTGGCTAACTTGTCAACGGCCTGTTCTGACAACACTGCGTGTGGGGCAACAGCGTAAATATCTGTCACACCAGCCGCCGTTAACGCTTCACTCGCCAACGTCATGCTTGTGCCCGTGTCGATAATATCATCAATCAAAATCGCGCGCTTCCCCTGCACATTGCCAGTAATGCCAAATGGTGCCGTTTGCAAATCTTCACCGACCCGACGATCAATGACTGCCCATTCTGCATGAAGTAGTTTCGCAAACTTACGCGCACGACCAACACTCGCGTGATCTGGTGCTACAACAACTAAATCTGACCCCAACAGGTCATTTTCATAAAAGTAATGGCCTAAAGTTGGCATTGAAATCAAATGATCAACTGGAATATCAAAGAAGCCCTGTACTTGATCAGCATGAAGGTCCATCGTGATAACACGCTTAACCCCTTGTGATTCTAGCATGTTCGCAATCAAACGCGCCGCGATTGGTTCACGTGAACGCGCCTTACGATCTGATCTGGCATAGCCAAAATAAGGAATCACGACATTAATGGTCTTGGCAGAAGCACGACGTGCCGCATCAATAAAGATCATTAACTTCATAAAATTATCGTTGACCGGATCGGAAATGCCTTGAATCACATAGACATCTCGACCACGAACGGTTTGCTCAATCCGTTCATAAATTTCATCATCGGCAAATTGCCGTACATCAATATCTGATAAGTTGGTGCCTAAAATATTGGCGATTTCATCAGCCAACTTTGGATTACTTCCAAGGCTAAATAAGCGATATTCAGGGGTCGTCATCTTCTATCTCCGTCTCGTTTTCTTAGTTTCATTATACCAGTAATCAGCTGGTTGCCATAAAATCATATGGGGTGACATCCGCCAAACCAATCATTGGTGAGATGGTTTGTGCGGCAATTAGCGCCTCAGTTAGTTGATATTTTTCAGTTACTGATGGCGGTGTTGGGCGCACCACTGGTGTGACGGTGGGCGCGTTTTCTGCTTGCAGCCGTTGCGTCAACCAAGTTGCCCGCAGCGGTACTGGTGTCTGCGCTGCCCGATTAAAGGCAGCATATTCTCCAACCAAAATTAAAGCTTCTTTTGCGCGCGTCAGGCCAGTATACAACAAGTTTCGGTTTAGCATTAAGCCAAAACGCGTGGTGAGTGCCATAACCACCAGTTTAAACTCATTACCTTGTGCTTTATGGACCGTCGTTGCATAGGCTAACGTGAGTTGGTTTAACTGCTTCTTGGGATACACCAGCTCTTTGCCATCAAAATCAACGACGAGGCTATCCTCATTTTCAGTATTACCAGGGTCTTTTTTATAGCGAATGGCGATAATTTTGCCCATATCGCCATTAAAAATATCACGCTCACTGTCATTTTCAAGTTGCAAGACCTTATCGCCCTGCCGAAAAATTGTCTCGCCAAACTGTAAGAATTTTTGACCAGGCTTCAGGGGATTAAACAAAGCTTGCGCCATCGTATTTAACGCATGCACGCCAGCAGTGGTTTTATACATTGGTGCTAAAATCTGTAAATCATCAGCCGTATAGCCTTTGTTAATTGCCGCTTGCACGACTTGCTCAATGGCCGTCACCACTTGATCTGGGCCGACCATAAAGGTCGAACGATCACGTTGGTTGGTCATAAAGTCCTCGGGTAGCTGACCGTTTTTAATATGTTGTGCCAATGTGGTAATACTACTACCGCGACCCTGCCGATAAATCGTTGCCAGTTCGATATGAGCAATTCGCTGACTGGCTACAAAATCAGCCAATACGTTTCCGGGACCAACTGACGGCAGTTGATCCGCGTCGCCAACAATAATGACTTTCATGCCACTCGGAATGGCAGCAAACAACTTTGCCGTCAATTCAATATCCAACATGGAGGCCTCATCAATAATTAGTAGCCCACCCGCAATTGGATTTTCGGCATTAAATTCCGGTTCATCTAAATCCGAAATCCCCAGTAGCCGATGAATCGTCGTCGCCTCATGGCCAGTAACTTCCGTCATCCGTTTGGCCGCTCGTCCAGTTGGTGACGCTAATTTCACCGCATAATTTTTTAAGAAATCTTGGGTATTATCAGCATATTTCGCTCGTTGCTGCAACAATTTATGCCAAGTTGCCACCATCGTGCGGACAATTGTCGTTTTACCTGTCCCAGGACCGCCCGTCAGCAAGAACACCTGCGCATTCAAGCCAGCTTTTACCGCCGCAATTTGCGTGTCATCTAACTGCAAATGACCTGGGGTGGTCACCGCATCAGCAATCGCCTCCGGTGTGATATCAAAAGGCATTGGAGCGCGTAACAAACGCTTAAGGTCTTGGGCCACTTGCCGTTCAGCTTGATAAAGCGTTGCCGCATATAAGCGACCTTCATCATCGACTAAAATATGATTGGCAATTAACGCTTCAATGGCTTGGTCAATATCAGCTTGTAACTGCTGATCATGTAGTAATTGCCCGGTGGCTTGTAGCAGTTGTGCGCGCGATAAATAAGTATGGCCATATTGGAAACTGACATTCATCATCGTGGCGTAGACAGCCGCCTGCACTCGGCGCTGATCCGTACGCGCATGACCATTTTTTTGACCAATGGCATCGGCAATTTTAAAGGAAACCCCATCAAATTCAAAAACCAAACGATAAGGATCCGTTGTTAAAATTTCTTCAGCTTCATGGCCGTATTGGTCATAAAGACGCCCAGCCAAATCAGCTCCTAATCCATACTGATTACCAATTTGAAATAAGCGTTCCAAACCAAGGTTCAATTGGAGACTGCGCGCTAATTTTTGCGCTGTTGCTGGTTTAACGATACCGTCCAATACCTGTACATCATCTAAAATCAAGGTGACAGCGTCAAGGCCTAAGTGGTCAACAATTTTTTCCGCCGTTTTTTGACCAATCCCTGAAAATTGCCCACTCGCAAAATACTTAATCAAGCCATTTTCATCGGGTGGTAATTCATTTTCATAATGTGATACTTTTAATTGTTGCCCGTACTTCGGATGGCGGACCACTTGTCCGAAGAAAGCATAAGTACTCCCTTCTTGAACATCAGCAAACGTCCCAGTCACAATAATTTCTGGGGTCTCCCAGTCGGTCAGCGTGCTGTCATCAATTTGCACGGATAAAATTTTAAAATAAGAATCACTGGACGCAAAAATGACGTGTTGCAACGTCCCAGTAACTTTGTCCAATTGGTCAGTTTCAAATGTCATCGTGTGCTTGTTTTAATCCTTCACTACGCTCGTGTCAACTTAAATGGTGGTTCCGTCATTTTGAAGCTTATTGAGATACATTGTATTATTCCAATCTTCAATTTCAAACTGTTGACCATCAGTCGTTGACAGCACAGTCGTTGATGTATTACTTAAACCACCACGTTCACGAATCGCCATTCGCGGTGTTTGTAGGAGTTCGTTGATACCAAAAGATAAAGCCATCCCGTGTGAGACAATCAAAATATTGTCCGTTGGATATTGCTGTGCCAGGTTTTTAATAAACCGCGCAAATCGCGCACTTGCTTTTGTATACCCTTCCCCATCAAATTCAGTGCCTTCAAACTGATCCAAATTATGGCGATAATTATGGTAGGCGGTCGCATAGTCAACTTGCACTTGTGCCACCAGTTCACCTTCCCAGCGGCCTAGGCCAACTTCGGCAATATTTGAGCGCAGTGACAAGGGACCACGATAGTTCATTTCGCGCGCAATTTGTGTGGCGGTAATCCGCGCACGCCGCAATGGCGACGCAAATACCCGTGTGAATTCGACGTCTCGCAAAAAGTCGGCGACTTTCACCATATCATCATAACTTGAAGGTAATAAATCAGAATCACCGTTGCCCCCTTGAAAGCGGCGTTCGAGATTCCAAGCCGTTTGGCCATGTCGTACAAAATAAAATTTAGTCATATTAAATCTTTTCTAGCACCCCGCGTGCCACAAGCTCATCAACAAAAAAATGATACAACGGCACCATTTCTGCTGCATGTTGATTTTTAAAAATGTCAACGCGTACCACATCCCCAGCAGAAACAGTACTCATCTTAAACCCGGTCAAATCTGGGTTAACCGTCACTTTTAATTTGACTGCGTTAGCCAATGCTTTTTCCGGTTCAAGCGAGCGATGTAACGTATAGGCGCCGGCATTATTCGTAATGAAGCCTAAGTCGCCAAGCGTATACTTTTTAATCTGTGGACTAAGACGGTAGGTGGCATCACCTAAAATCGTTACTTGTTGATCAAAAGCCATTTCTCATTTTGTGTCGCCAGCAGCATTTTCTGGTCATGCGTCTCACCAAAATTCGCCTGTGACAGACACTTCCTCCTAAAACATACTGACTTTATTATACCAAAAAAGCCCCGCTCACGCGGGGCTTGCTTGTGAAAATCTCTGGCTACTTCGATTAGAACTTTTGATTAAATTGTGAGCCAGCTGGGTGGTTTGGTACTTTAATCGTACCATCAATAATACCCTTTTCCGCTTTATCTACGGCTGTCTTTTGTGCTGGTGTCAATTCTGATTTTGTCAAATAAACACCACGTTCCTTAAGCCCGTAGGCCACTGTTTTGCCACCTGGGAAACTGTGGTCTTTGTTATAGGCATCGGCGATGTTTTTAACACCTGCCCCAACGGACGTGATTGATGAGGCCATCGTTGACGTTTCTGACTTACCATCTTTTGACTTATAAGCTCCATCAGCCTTCTGATCACGGTCAACACCAATAATATACAAACGTTGCTTTGAATCAGCATCCAACTTTGAATTTTCGGCTTTCGCTTCAGTAAAAGCACCATTCCCAACAAAACCAGCGGCCGCAAAGATTGTGCGAATGCCTGAGGCGTACATTGCCGCAGCAATCGTCTTACCCTTAGCTGAGTCGGTAAATGAATTGGCATATTGCTTTTCGACCGTTAATGTTGGATCAGTTGCCTTCACACCGGCTTCAAAACCAGCATCAAATGCATCAATAATGTTACCGTGAATACCGCCAATAAAGCCAACAGCCTTTTCGCCGTTTTCCTTGGCCTTAATCGCAGCCGCAACACCAGCTAGATAAGAAGATTGTTCTGAACGGAACATCACTGATGCCACGTTAGGTTGCTTGGTCACAATATCATCGACTAACACAAACTTTTGCTTGGGGTTTAACTTCGCTGACTTAGTGATCGCTTGGTTTAATGAATACCCAATCCCATAAACAATCTGGTATTTATGATTTTTGGTTGCCAAATTAAAGTTTTGGTCCAAATCTGAGTGATCAGTGGTCGTGAAATACGTCACTGGCGCATTTTGTCCCGCCTTCATATGATGTGCTGCCGCATATTGCTTAGCACCTTCCCAGGCAGATTGGTTAAATGAATGGTCATCCACACCGCCGACATCTAGGACCAAGCCAAGTGATGCCGCATTATTTGCCTGCCCATTTTGCGTTGACTTATGCGACAAACCCGTATAAATACCGCCGCCAATAATGGCAATAGCTGCAAGACCTGCAATGATTTTAGTTGATTGTTTCATGGTGATTGTTCTCCCTTTGTGAGGTATGCAAATGCATAGCACCGACCCCGTAATTTAAACTTCACGTTCACGCGACGTCAAACGTAACTGTAAAGACTAGAATCTATTATACGTGTTCTTTACTTAAGAACAAGGTCAAATCATGGGCTTGACATCACAAACAGCTGTTCGCTGTTTAATACATATCCGCTGCTAGCGTGGTATCATACGCTTTAACAGCAAAGCGGAGCCCCTTAGGGAAGAAGTTTTTAATTTGGCCATCAACGTACCGTCCCCAGCCCGCGCCATTACCATTGGCCGTCATTAAGACCCACCCTTTTTGTAAAGGTGCCGCTGGTCGAACCACATCACCATGGACAAATTGTGCCCAATCGTCAGGCGTCATGGCGTAAGTTTGACTGACTACTTGTGGTGGTAAAGCCAAGGCTAGCGCATGCGCAGGCTCAAAGCGGTTTTTCTTAAACGTGCCCAACTCAAGTCCTAGTCGCAAAATTTTCATCCCTGAAATATCAGGTGTGCCCACTGGTGCCAGATAAAGTCGATCACCAAATAAGGTTAACGTGTGCTGGGTCATATCAAAGTCGGGTAGCGTTGTCGCCACAAAATCAGCAAAAATCTTTTCTTGGCTACGACTCAATGGTGTTGGCACTAACGGTTTAACGACCGCAGTTGTCGGCGTTGCGTCAGCGGCTTTTTCTAATTTGGCAGCAAAGTGGCCCTCACCTTGTAAGGCTTGTGGCCACAAACGAGCCGTCCCCTCAAGTACTGTGAGATCTGCTGTCGTTGATACGGTGGTTTGGCCATCAGTGTAAGCCTGATCAGCCCATGCTGGCCGACCATCTTGGACATGTGTATGGGCTGGTTTATCAATGGGTACAAGCTGCATTTCTGGATATTCTTGCATCAACCAGGCAATCATTTGTTCATCTTCTTCGGGCGCAAATGTGCACGTCGAGTAAACGATTTGTCCGCCTGGCCGAAGCATTTTCATGGCTTCGCGTAAAATCTCACGTTGTAAGTCAGCTAATTCTTGCGGGAAATCCTGATGCCATTGTGCCACTGCGGCTGGATTTTTACGAAACATCCCTTCGCCAGAACATGGCGCATCCAGTAAAATTTTGTCAAAAAATTGTGGTAACTTGGCACTTAATTCAGCTGGTGCATGCGAGCTGACGATACTATTTTGCACGCCCATTCGTTCAATATTTTCACTTAAAACTTTGGCCCGATTCATAAAAATTTCATTGGCCCAAAGTAAGCCTTCCTGTTGCATAAAAGCAGCGAGATGTGTCGTTTTGCCACCAGGTGCGGCGGCCAAATCTAGCACCCGTTCACCAGGTTTTGGCTGTAAGACTTCGCCAACAAATTGTGCAGAGGGTTCCTGAGAGTAAACAACGCCAGTGACATGGTCAACACTGTGCCCAGAAACTGCCCCAAAATGGCCCCATTTACCGTACGGTACTGGCCCGTTATCTGGGGTGTCACTGACCACAGGATTGGCTTTTAACGGATTGACACGGTAGGCCTTTTGTACCTGGTCATCAAAAGTGTCAAAAAAAGCCGGCGCTTCATCGCCTAATAAACGCGTATATTTAGTTGTAAACGCTTCTGGTAATTGTTGCATTAGAACTGATCCACTTCTTCACGGGTTGGAATTGACGGAATGGCACCTGGTCGCGTAACGGCAATGGCACTGGCTGTGCTAGCACGATCAACGGCGTCGACTAAATTACTAAAATCGGCGGCAAGTTCACTTGCCAGGGTCCCAATAAAAGTATCCCCCGCTGCTGTCGTATCAACGGCCGCAACTTTTTTCGGCTTTGCCCACCAACGGTTGGCACCGTCAGCGATAAACGAGCCCGCTTCCCCCAGGGTAATAATACTGCGAGCTACCCCTGTTGCCAAGATGGCATCACTGACTTGATTCAACACCGCACGATCATTTTCAACAGTGATACCCGTTAACAATTGTGCTTCTGTTTCATTAGGCAAAATAATATCTGTCAAATTAGCCAAGGTTGGGGTGACCTCATAAACTGCTGGTGCAGGATTCAGCACAGTTTGCACATTGTGCGCCTTGGCCATTTTAAAAGCTGCTGTAATCACTGCCAATGGGACCTCAAATTGCGCAATCAACGTATCGGCTTGGGCAATCAGCTCCTCATCTAAATCATCGACGGTCAAGGCTTGATTGGCCCCACCATGAATCAAAATTGTATTGGCGCCGTTGTCTTGCAACATGATATAGGCTGAACCAGTTGGTACTGTTGCATTGGTTTGAATCGCCGCCACATCAACGGCTTGATCAGCTAAGGTTTGGCGCATAAAGTGGCCATTATTGTCCTGCCCTACTGCGCCAATAAAGGCCACTTGAGCGCCTTGACGGGCTGCTGCAACTGCTTGGTTGGCACCTTTACCACCAGGTGCTGTTGTCACGTCTGTTAAAGCCATTGTTTCGCCAACTAATGGCATACGAGGCATCTTCATGATGCTATCAACGTTGAGACTCCCAAGGACAACAATTTTTTTCGTCATATTTTCATTTTGGTCTTCACGCGCGCGTGGCATATGTACAAGACAACCTGTACACATGGCATCTTTCTACCGTGAATGACTCTCCTCCGCGTATTTTCATCTCTTATCATACCATGTTTAAACCATGCAAAAAAGCACGGTAAGCCGTGCTTTTTAATTCAAAACTGACTGGTTAATGTGGTAGTTTCTGCTGTTTCCCTTTTTCACGGAAATAACGGTACACCGTCAAAGCAACCACTAAGATACCGATTGATAAGGCTAATAGCAACGTTTTCATCGTTTGATCATGATAAACCAAAATTGCCCGAATCAAGGCGGTCACCCCGATATAAAGAAAACTTTCCATCGAAATATGAGCGTCCTTGATAAAATATTCGCGGACCAAACTCATAAACTCAAAGAACAAGAAGACGGCAAGCGTGGCATCCGTAATTTGATTAAAGTGTGACCGCATATCCTCCACTGTCAGGAGTAAATGCGCTAAATTATAAATTTCACGCAACAAAAAGCCAAAAATCACAACCCCAATAATAATCATGAGGCTATTTAAGACATATTCAAAATAATTGGCCACTTTTTGGTGCCATTCGTGTTTCATATTACGCTCTCCGTCGTTGTTTAATGATGCGCCAACTGGCGCTTAGTGGTTCAAAAAATATTAAAAATCAAACAAATTCAATTGATTTTCGTCTGGCATACCATCTAAGACTGAATTTTTCGTCAAATAGTCAACGACTGTTTGGGAGACCTTCCCACGCTTTTTCAAATCTTCCTTACTCAAAAATGGCTTTTCTTGGCGCGCCACAATGATTTGTTTGGCCACGTTATCGCCCAAACTTGGCACTGCTGAGAACGGTGGAATTAGCGTGTCGCCATCAATCACCCACTCGCTGGCTTCTGACTTATATAAATCAACCATTGAGAAGGTAATCCCACGTTCTAAGGCTTCATTCGCCATCTCCAATACCGTCAAAAGGTTTTTGTCGCCCACCGTGGCATCATTGCCCAAGGCGCGTAAACGCTTTAACGCTTCTTTTGTCGCATTTTTCCCACGACTCATGGCCACAATATCAAATTGATCAGCGCGGACTGAGAAGTACGTCGCATAATAAATCGTTGGGAAATAGACTTTAAAATAAGCAATCCGCAAGGCCATCAAAACATAGGCCGCCGCGTGGGCACGTGGGAACATATACTTGATTTTAAGCATCGATTGGATATACCATTCTGGAATCTTTGCTGCACGTAACTGGGCCTGATACTCATCAGTAATCCCTTTTCCTTTACGCACTTTTTCCATGACATTAAACGCATCAGCTGCTGGGAAGCCCCAGTTAATCAAATCCGTCATGATCTTATCACGGGTTCCAATCACGGTCCCAATCGTTGCTGTGCCGTTTTCAATCAATTCATTGGCGTTCCCTAGCCACACATCCGTGCCGTGTGACAAACCAGAAATTTGCAATAGTTCAGAGTAATTGTGGGGTTGCGTTTCTTCCAACATGCCCCGCACAAAGTTCGTCCCAAATTCAGGCAAACCAAGTGTGCCAGTTTTTGAGAAAATTTGTTCTGGCGTCACGCCTAACGCTTTTGGCGACGTAAACAGACTCAAGACACCAGGATCATTGACCGGAATTGATTGCGGATCAATTCCTGACATATCCTTTAACGTGCGTACCATCGTCGGATCATCATGCCCCAAAATATCCATTTTGAGCAAATTATCGTGAATCGAATGGTAATCCATGTGCGTTGTTTGCCACAATGATTTTTGATCATCGGCCGGATATTGAACAGGTGTGAAATCATAGACATCATATTCACGTGGCACAATCAAAATCCCACCTGGATGTTGCCCTGTTGTCCGCTTAACGCCAGTAATCCCCTGAGCCAAACGTTCTACTTCTGTCCCACGGTAATGCTTATCATGATCGCGTTCATAACCTTTGACATAACCAAAGGCGGTTTTCTCCGCCACCGTCGCAATCGTGCCGGCACGGTACACATTGTGTTCACCGAACAAAACCTTCATGTAATTGTGTGCAATCGGTTGATAATCGCCCGAAAAGTTCAAATCAATATCTGGGACCTTATCCCCTTTGAAGCCCATGAAGGTTTCAAACGGAATATTTTGCCCATCGCCAATCAACATTTCACCAGGATGATTAGGGTCTGGCTTATCCGGCAAGTCATAGCCTGATTCATAAACTTTTGGATCAGCCAGCTCAAAATAGTCCCCATGGGCGCTGCGATAATGCGGGGCAAACGGATTAACTTCGGTAATCCCTGACATTGTCGCCACAAATGATGAACCAACTGAGCCACGCGAACCAACCAGATAACCATCTTTGTTGGACTTTTCAACCAAACGTTGCGCAATCATATAGTGCGGCGCAAAGCCGTTACCAATAATGGCTTTTAATTCTTGGTCAATACGGGCTTGAATGACATCGGGAATGGGATCGCCGTACCATTCTTTAGCCGTTTCCAGTGTTCGACGGGTTAATTCCTCACCAGCGGTCGGAATATTGGGCGGGTACGACCCACTTTTTAGCGGCGCCACATCTTCTAAACTATCCGCAATCACATGCGTATTGTCAATCACAACTTTTTTCGCCAAGTCCTCACCCAAAAACGCATAATCGTCAAGTAGTTCTTGCGTTGTTTTGAAATGAAGTTCGGGTAAGGTTGTCCGATTTTGTGGGTTACCTGGTTGCGTGGCAATTAGGATTTGACGATAAATCCGATCTTCTGGATTCGTATACTTGATGTCGCCAGTAACGACCACCGGCTTATCCAATTCGTCACCAATCGCCACCATATCACGGAGAATATCGTGTAATTTATCGGTATCAGCAATCAAGCCTGATTCGATCATCGGTGCATAATTAGCAGTGGGCTGGATTTCAATAAAGTCATAATACGCCGCTTTTTCTAACGCTGCGTCATAACCTTTTTCAATCAGTGTGACAATCACGTCACCGCCCGTATCACCTGTACCGACTAATAAGCCTTCTCGATGTTGTTCCAAAACGGAACGCGGAATACGTGGTACACGCGCAAAAAATTCAATATTTGAGCGCGAGACTAATTCATAAAGATGCTTTAAACCGACAGCATTTTTTACCAACAACGTGGCATGTACCGGTCGGCCATGTTTCCAAGCATCCCCTTCCGTCATATGATCATTGAGCTGTTGATGGCTGGTCAAATCATAGCGTTCTTTGGCCTCTTTCATCAACCGCCATGCAATATGTCCGGTCGTTTCCGAATCGAAAATGGCTCGGTGCGCTTGTTCGAGATTGATATTAAAGCGCTTGGCGATTGTCCCTAATCGGTAAGATTTGTAATCAGGGTAAAGCCAACGCGTGAATGGCAAGGTATCAATCACCGGATTGCTAATGGCTGGTTTTTGATAACGCGCATACGCAGCGTTCATAAACCCAATATCAAACGTCACATTGTGTCCGATCAGCACCGCATCCCCAACCCAATCGCGGAAACGTTGGATGACGTCACTTTCTGGATCGGCATTGGCAACCATCGAATCCGTAATTGATGTCAGTTCAGTCGTAAATTCTGACAAGGGAAAACCAGGATTGATGTATTCAGAGAATTGATCCACCACATTCCCAAGTTGCATTTTAACCGCGGATAATTCAATGATTTTATCCGTTACGGCTGAAAGTCCCGTGGTTTCCAAATCGAAAGCGACAAAAGTTGTCTCTGGTCCAAGTAATGGCACATCAGCTAGATTAAAGGCAATCTGTTCCCCATCTTCAACTAAATTCGCTTCCATCCCATAAATCATTTTGAGATCATTTTTCTTGCCGGCAGCCACGGCTTCTGGAAAGCCTTGCACATTTGCTGTATCAACCACACCTAACGCTGTTTGGCCCCAACTTTTGGCTAACTTGGCTACTGCGCCATAGTCGGTTACCGCATCCATCGTTGACATATTGGTATGCACATGCAACTCGATATGCTTTTTATCATCTGGATAGTTGTCAACGCGACTCTCATGGTCAATCACTTGCAAATCGTAAATGTTCATCACCAATTCACGAGCATAAGTGTCTTCTTGCACATTACCAGACAACCGTACCCACATGCCGGGTTTTAGCCCGTCAAAAACAGCTTCGTCCGTTTCATTATTTGAAAACTTCTTGGCTGCAATCGAGCTCGAATAATCTGTCACTTTGATCGTCATGAGCTTACGCCCAGAGCGCAACTCACGTACTTCATGTGCAAAGATATAGCCTTCGATCACCACCCGATTTTCTTCACCTTCAATCGTCTCAAGACGCGTGATGTCAGCATCAGCAGCGATTTTACGTCCCAGTGTCAACGGCACCCCTTCAGATGAAGCCTTGGGTTTAGCTTGTTCTGTTGCTTGGATGGCTTTTTGTAAATCTTCTTGCGCTTTGGCATGGTGTTGGGCAACACTTTCAGCAATTTGTTGGGCTAAAGCTTCGTCTTGTTGCGGTGTCAACAGTAACTCTGGGAAGCCATAACGACGATAGGCCTGACTAATTGACTGCAAGGCCGTATCGGTCAGAGCGTTATACAATAACTGTGCGCCGACGGCAATCCCAAAATGTTGAGCATCAATTTGGCGTAACATCGTATTACTCGTTAACTGTTGACTCGCCGCGTGATTTAAGTCCGAGTCAGCTAAGGCAATATGCCAATATTGATTGACTTGTGTTGCATCAATGGTTTGGACCGGTGTCTCAATATTTAATTGGGTCTGTGCAATATTGGTAAACGCCGCTTGTAATTGTTGCCGAAATTGCATGAAGACATGGACCGGTAAAATGTCGTTTAATACGATATGAAAAGTCCACGTTTTGGCTTGTTTGGCGACGGTGACTTGCTTCAAACGTCCCTCAGCAAAAAATGGTTGCACATCATCAGCCAGCTGAATTTGTGAGATGAGATGTTGCAGTTGTTCTTCTTGGGATATTGCCATGGTTCCCCCTTCTTTTACTGATTAAAAAAGCCGATCAAATCGGCCTTTTGTGCGTGATTATTTATCGCCATTTAACAAAACTGAAACTGAGTCGACCACTTCACTGACCCGCATTTCAATGTTTGTGTTGCTTGCACGTACTTTAACTTCGACAACGTCTTCGGCAGCTTTTTTACCGACTGTGATGCGGATTGGCAAGCCAATCAAATCAGCATCGGCAAATTTAACGCCCGCACGTTCCTTACGATCATCAACCAAGACATCAAGCCCTTGTGCCGTTAATTCAGCTTCCAATTGGCTGGTAATACGTGCTTGATCTTCATCTTTCAAGTTCACTGGCACAATGTGCACATCAAATGGTGCAACACTTGCTGGCCAAACCAACCCATCTTCGTCGGCCATTTGTTCAGCAATCGCACTTAACAAACGTGACACACCAATTCCATATGAGCCCATGATCATATCAATTTGACGACCATTTTCATCAAGAATTTGGGCACCCATTGTCTTTGAATAACGTGTTCCAAGCTTGAAAATGTGGCCAATTTCAATGCCGCGGGTGAACACCAAGTGACCCTTGCCATCAATGGCTAAATCACCTTCACGCGCAGTACGAAAATCACCAACATTTTCTGGGTCCAGTACCACATCACGTTCCCAATTAATGTTAACGTAATGCTTGCCATCTTCATTTGCACCAGCCGCAAAGTTAACCAAATCAGCAGCTCGTTCATCGACTAACAAACGGACATTTTCTGGTAAGTTCACTGGGCCTAATGAACCAAATCCAGCCCCAATTAAGTCACGCACTTGCGCTTCATCCGCTAGTTCAAGCGTGTCGGCTTGCAAGAAGTTTTGTACCTTCACATCGTTGACTTCATAATCACCAGTTGTCACAACTGCAACTAATTCACCATCAGCAATAAAAGTAATGGTCTTAGCCAATTCTGATGCTGGCACTGACAATAATGCTGACAATTCATCAATTGTCTTTTCATTTGGTGTATCAATTTTTTCCAATGGCAAAGGTTCAACTGTTGACACTTGACGTTCGTAGTAATCTTTTGCCATTTCTAAGTTCGCTGCGTAGTCTGACGCATCAGAATAGGCAATGATGTCTTCACCAGCTGCCGCAGGTGCTGAGAATTCTTTAGAATCTGACCCACCCATGGCTCCGGCATCCCCAACGATTGCACGGTATGACAACCCAATGCGGTCAAAAATAGCCGTGTAAGCCGCTTCCATATCGTGATAAGCTTGGTCCAAACCAGCTTGATCTGCACTAAATGAATACGCATCCTTCATAATGAATTCACGTGTCCGCAACAAGCCAAAACGTGGGCGGTTTTCATCACGGAACTTTGCTTGCAATTGGTACACGATTAATGGCAATTTCTTATATGACTTGATGTCATCCGCCATCAGTTGCGTAAAGGTTTCTTCATGGGTTGGCCCCAAAATAAAGTCACGTGCTTGGCGGTTTTTGAACTTGTACAAGGCTGGCCCATAAGTTTCATAACGTCCTGACTTTTCCCATAATTCTGCTGGTAAAATTTCCGGTACCAACATTTCATTGGCATCAATCCGGTCCATTTCCTCGCGAATAATGGCTTCAATTTTATTCAATACCCGTTGCGCTAATGGCAAATAGGCAAACATCCCTGCTGCCACTGGGCGAATAAAGCCCGCTTTGAGTAAGAGTTGGTGACTTTTGACTTCCGCATCAGCTGGTACTTCGCGTAAAGTTGGCATTAATAGTTTAGATTGTTTCATGAGAATCCTCGTTTTTCCTTTTACAGTATGTACGGCGCAAAGCGCCTTATTATTTGAATAACTATTTATCTAAGTAAATCATTAATGGTTACCGCGACCAGCAAGACCACCATAAAGGCTGCCCCAGCAACG
>NZ_CBDKZH010000014.1:0-21225 GCF_965300815.1 Leuconostoc sp. | reverse complement strand
GCTGGCGTCCCAGTCGCGACAATTTCGCCACCCAAGGTACCCGCACCAGGGCCGACATCAATCAAATGATCAGCAGCTAACATCGTATCTTCATCGTGTTCCACAACGACCAACGTGTTCCCTAAGTCACGCATGTTTTGCATCGATTTAAGTAACATGTCGTTGTCACGTTGGTGTAACCCAATTGACGGCTCATCTAAAACATACAACACGCCGGACAAATTAGAGCCGATTTGCGTGGCTAGGCGAATCCGTTGTGATTCACCACCCGACAATGTGCGAGCAGCACGCGACAATGTCAGATACTGCAAGCCCACGCTCGCCAAAAAGCCCAAGCGGTCTTTAATTTCTTTAATGATTGGCGCGGCAATCGTCGTATCTTGTTCACCCAGTTGAATGTCATTAAAGAATGCCAATTCTTGGTCAACTGGCAATTCCGACACTTCACCAATATGGCGACCATTAATTTTAACCGAGCGAGCCGCTTCATTTAACCGGTAGCCTTGACAAGCTTGGCAAGTCAACTCTGTCATGTAATTGGCCATTTGATCGCGGGTAAACTCTGAATTGGTTTCGTGGAAACGCCGTGAAATATTATTGATAACCCCTTCAAAAGGAATATCCACGTCACGAACACCACCAAAATCATTTTCATAATGGAAATGAAAATCCTTGGTACCTGATCCTTGTAAAATTAATCGTTGTTGTTTTTTAGGTAATGCTTTGAATGGGATATCCATATCAATGCCTGATTGTTCAGCAAATTGCCGTAACATTTCAGGATAATAATTCGATGAAATCGGATTCCAAGGCGCAATCGCCCCCTCACGTAAAGTTTTACTATCGTCTGGTACCACCAGATCAATATCAACTTCACGTGTGACACCCAATCCTTGACAAACTTCACAAGCCCCTAGTGGTGCATTAAAACTAAACAGACGTGGTTCCAAGCGCCCAACGCGAAAATCTTTTAGCTGACCCAGATAGTGATCAGAGAATTTCAATGGGGCAACCGCTGGTTCACCCTCACGCGTCACCACATCCAACTGTACTAAACCATCCGTTAAACGCACGGCGGCTTCGATGGCGTCAAATAGACGTGAGCGGGAATCATCACGTAACACAATACGGTCAATCATTACGTCAATATCATGGGCCGTTTCTTTATCTAGCGTTGGTGTTTGCGCATCCAATTCATAGATGTCACCGTCAACCCGCGCACGAATGTAGCCTTGCTTGCGCATGTTATCAAACGTCGTTTCATGTGACCCACGTTTGCCGACAATAATGGGTGCAAATACTTGCAAACGGCTGCCAATCGCCAACTGTTGATAAACATATTCAACCATTTGGTCAATGGACATCATCACTTTAGTGCCGTCGGCTAGCTCATCTGGTCGTCCAACACGCGCATATAACAAACGGAAGTAGTCATTGATTTCTGTCACCGTCCCGACAGTCGAACGCGGATTATTAGACGTTGTTTTTTGGTCAATTGAAATTGCCGGCGACAAGCCATCAATTGAATCAACATCGGGCTTATCCATTTGCCCTAAAAATTGGCGGGCGTAAGATGACAAGCTCTCGACATACCGTCGTTGTCCTTCCGCATAAAGCGTATCGAATGCCAGGGATGATTTCCCAGAACCAGATAACCCTGTGATAACCGTTAACTTATCTTTTGGAATATCCACATCGATATTTTTTAAATTTTGGGCGCGAGCGCCACGAATTTCAATATTAGTTTTCGCCATAGATTTTAAACGTTAGCCTGCTGACTACCAGCCTAACGCCTTTCCTTATCCTAAATTTCATTGCTCATTTCATTATAACAAGCACTGCCAGTGACGCTGTTATTTTGCTTATGCTACAACAAAGCTTTCAGAGACATTACGTTATCTCGCAATTGCGCAGCTTCTTCGAAATCTAGTGCTTTGGCCGCAGCTTTCATTTGATTTTCCAAATTTGCAATAATATTTTTTTGTTCGTCCTTTGGCAAATCTTTAAAGGCCACTTGCGTCAAATCAATTTTTTCACCAGTTGTTGTCTCAGTCCGGACAGAAATCAAATCTCGGATCGGCTTCTTGATCGTCATAGGGGTAATCCCATGCGTGGCATTATATTGCAGTTGAATTTCTCGACGACGTGCAGTTTCATCGATGGCTTCTTGCATCGACCGCGTCATCTTGTCAGCATACATAATCACATGACCATTGGCATTACGCGCCGCACGACCAATGGTTTGAATTAGTGACCGTGGATTACGCAAAAAGCCTTCTTTATCCGCATCAAGAATCGCCACCAAAGAGACTTCTGGCACGTCAATTCCCTCACGCAATAAGTTAATCCCAATCAACACATCGTATTTACCCAGTCGGAGGTCACGAATAATCTCTGTTCGTTCTAGTGTTTTAATATCCGCATGCAAATAAGCTACTTTTAAGCCAACATTCTTTAAATAGTCGGTTAAATCTTCCGCCATTCGCTTGGTCAAGGTCGTAATAAAGACTCGTTCGTTCTGATCAACACGCTGGTTAATTTCGCCAACCAAATCATCAATTTGTCCCATTACCGGCCGGACTTCAACTTCAGGATCCAGGAGACCAGTTGGCCGAATAATCTGTTCTGCCACATGATCTGGGGTCACCCGCTCGAGTTCATAATCACCAGGCGTTGCCGACATATAAATGATTTGGTTGACCCGTTTTTCAAACTCTGGTAACTTAAGGGGCCGATTATCTAAAGCCGACGGTAGACGGAAGCCATAATTAACGAGCGTCTCTTTCCGTGCCTTGTCGCCATTAAACATCCCGCGAATTTGTGGCATCGTCACATGGCTTTCATCCGCCACAATCAAAAAGTCATCGGGGAAGAAATCCAGCAAGGTAAAGGGTGGTTCGCCTGGTTGACGCCCATCCATCCAACGTGAATAGTTTTCAATCCCGCCAACAAAGCCCATTTCTTCTAACATCGCCAGATCATATTCCGTCCGTTGCTTAATGCGTTGCGCTTCAATTAACTTGCCTTCGGCCTCAAACTTAGCGACTTGCGCGGTCATTTCATCATTGATACCGGCTAATGCATAGCGCATTTGATCATCATTGGTCATAAAATGTTTGGCCGGATAAATGGCCACAAAATCACGCTCCGCAACCGTCTCACCCGTCAACGAATTGATTTCTCGAATGCGATCAATTTCATCCCCAAAAAACTCCACGCGTAACGCCATCTCGTCTTCTGATGCCGGGAAAATTTCCATAATGTCACCGCGAACACGGAATGTGCCACGGTGAAAATCGATGTCATTTCGCGTAAATTGCACATCGATTAAATCACGCATCAATTGTTCACGGCCATACTCATTCCCCACCCGTAAATTAATCACGTGTTCTTGATACTGGTGCGGATCACCCAAACCAAATATAGAGCTAACCTAAGCGACCACAATAACATCGTTGCGTGATAACAGTGAACTAGTGGCCGAGTTCCGCAATTGGTCAATTTCATCATTGACCGCGGAATCTTTTTCAATGAAAGTATCTGAACTTGGGACGTAGGCTTCTGGTTGGTAGTAATCATAGTAAGAAACAAAATATTCTACCGCATTATTGGGGAAAAACTCTTTTAACTCGCCATAAATCTGCCCAGCCAAGGTCTTATTATGACTTAAAACCAAGGTTGGCTTTTTGACACGTTGAATCACATTGGAAATAGTAAAAGTTTTCCCTGTCCCCGTCGCGCCCAACAGGATTTGTTCTTTCACTCCAGCATTGATGCCACGCACTAATTGGTCAATCGCTTTGGGCTGATCACCAGTTGGTTCGTACTTTGACACCACTTCAAATTCATGCTTGGCAACATTTTCACGCATAGTTTTCTTCCTTAGTCGACTTTATTTCATTATACAATAAAACGAACAAACGTTCTATTGTTTGTTCGTTTTATTTTGAGGATGAACTGGCATCCTGCCCATTATTATCGGTTGGTTTCAACTCTGGTGCATCAGTTTGATAATCACCAAGCGTTGATTTGCCTTTATTTTTAGCGAGTACACTAGATGGATTTGTCTGCTGCGCAGCCTTTAGCGACGCCAGACCAGCAGCCTTTTTGTAGTCGAGTGCTTTTTTGTTAACCGCATGGAAATCTGGTCGTGCCGTATCAAAGCGCAACAAGTCACCCGTAATGACCGCATCCGAATTTTCCAAAACTTGGTCAACATACTTTTGCGTTGGCCCCGCCATTTTTTTGAGACTTGGGTCACTGGCAAGCGTCACTTGCTCACCCGTTACGG
Organism: Leuconostoc sp.; assembly: GCF_965300815.1. NCBI lineage: Bacteria > Bacillati > Bacillota > Bacilli > Lactobacillales > Lactobacillaceae > Leuconostoc > Leuconostoc sp. The sequence continues at coordinate 16,934 of NZ_CBDKZH010000014.1, read as the reverse complement.
TATTAAAGTACTGGTTGTTGTACTTCATATAGGTCGGTGTAATCCAATCCCCATCACGGAATGGCACAATCCCCTCATACTTTGGTGACAACATATCTTGCCCAAACATGATCATATTGTTATCTGGAATACCCAACAGGTCAAGCAACGTTGGCATCATATCAATTTCACCACCATACGTGTGATCTACCCCGCCCTTAAGACCGGTCGCATGAATCATGAACGGTACCTTCTGGAACTGAGCTAAATCATAGTTGGTGACTTTATCTTTGCCTAATAGCTGTGCGATAGCTGGTTGATGGTTCTCAGAAATACCATAGTGATCACCGTACAAAACAAAGACTGAATTATCATACAAGCCAGCTTTTTTCAAATAGGTCATGAATTCGCCAAAGGCTTGATCCAGATAATGCGCTGTTTGCACGTACCCATCCACAGTGTTATCGCCAGTCGTTGTGGCTGGGAAATCAATATTGGCCTTATCGAGATCATAAGGATAATGATTCGTGACCGTAATTAATTTCGCATAGAACGGTTGTGGCAATTGTTCCAGGTACTTGGCACTATCTTGCAGGAAGATTTTATCTTTTAAACCGTAGCCAATATTGAAGTTTGGCTTATCCGCATTTGGGTAATATGACTTAGAAAAGAAATAATTATAACCAAATGACTTATACGTGTTATCACGATTCCAGAAGCTCGCCACGTCCCCGTGGAAGGCGGCCGTTGTGTAACCACGCTGGCTCAATACTGCGGGGAATGATTCAAACGTATTGCTTGTCCCATACTTCACCATGGCTGATCCAGTAGAAAGCCCAAACAATGAGTTTTCTTGCATCATTTCAGCATCAGAAGTCTTCCCTTGACCAACTTGATTATAGAAGTTGTCAAAGCTCAACGTATTTTGGTCATGGTAGAACTGGTTCAAATTTGGCGTGACTTCACGTCCATCAACTTTATAATCAATCAGGAATTGTTGGAATGACTCCAAATGGATCATGAAGACATTCTTACCTTTTTGCGTCCCATAATATTCCAGATTATCTGGTAATTGCTGACTCGCAACAAACTGTTTAACCTTGGTTAAATCAGCTGGCTTCGCGCGCTTCCGACTCTCCGTTTGATTATAAGTTTGGACAGCGTTGAAGACCGCATACTCATTTAGACCAAGATACTTCACAATATAGTTGTTATCAAATGATCGCGTGAGCAACCCTGAACGATCAGCCGAGGCAATCCCGTAATCGACAAACATTAAGGCGACACCAAGCAACGTTGTCAAAACAGCAAAACGGCGTTGTACCCCTTTACGGTCAATCGTCAATTGCTTAAAGAGGACCAAGCCGATTAAAATCACAATGTCCAGAAATACCATGTAATCTGACCAGTGAATAATAGCAACAATCGACTTTCCTAAGTTATTCCCTGTTGAACTACCAGAACCCAAAATGCCCATTGAGAGGAAATCAGAAAATTCACGGTAATACAAGATATTGGCAAACAACCACAGGGATTGAATGAAATTAAACAAAATTGCGATCCAGTAACTCAAGACGCCTCTAAAATAAAGCGCAATACTTAAGAGGACAATCGCTGTTGGCCATGGATTTAAGAATAACAAAAACTGCTGCGTTGGCCCATCAGCACCAAGATTGAAATTCATATGGTAGTTCACAAACGTTTTGAACCAAACGAGCACAACGTTCAACACAAAGAACCACACAAGCGGTGCGGAGGTATCCATTGTCTGCTTAATCTTCAGCCAAATGGCTTTCGGTTTGGGCACTTTATTGAGCAAATTTCGCATATTTTTTTCCTTCACATACGTCGTCACATCACCGGATAATCTATCGGTCAGCCTGCGTATTTAAAATATTAATTTAAAATCATGGAGGACATCATAAACTTCAATCGCAACCAAGTCAATATCATCAAATTGAAATTGACGCACTTCGCGATGTTCATGGACCGTCCAAATTTGTGTGAGTTGATCATAGTCAACTTGCACGGCTTCAATACCAAAAGCATCAAAACGGCGCGTTTGATACGGCGTATCCGTCGCATCAACCATTGCCCGTAACCGTGCCAAAATTTGCTTTAAGTCACTCACCGGATACGTTTTTTCAACTGTCATGGTCGCTCCTCTCTACTAACTGATCGCGCAGGTACCATATAGGCAATAATACCAGCAAACAGACCAAAATAGTACGTAATGAGACGCCAAATTAAGATCACCAAAATTAACGTTGCTGGATTTTTAACAAATGGTGAAAATAGCAATTGGAAACTCAATTCCGCGCCCCCAACCCCACCAGGAATTGGGAACAGGGAAATAACCATCACAATCATGATGTTCATTGTGATAATTAACCAAGGATTCACCTGGGCATAACCGAACGCGCGAATAACAAAATACGGAATGAGATAAAAAACCATCAATTGCAACACGGTAAACACCGTAGCGCCGACCAATGATTCCCAACTGCTAATCACGCGCCGTGACTCACGATGAAAATTGGCAACTTTCTGGGTAACCGTGGACAATAACTTGTCATACCGCTCACGCGATAACATTTTTTGGAACATCGGTGCCACCATATCCACTAATTTGAGCGTCAATGCTGGCAAGAACATGACTAACAGGATACCGATAATCACGACGGCATGAATCGCAATGGCAAATGGAATAAAATTAGCAAATGTGGGGTCAACCTGTCCGTAAATAAAATGTTCCGCCGAAAAGTAACCTATGATAAAGAATACCACGACGACCACTTGGTAAACTAAAAACTTCATGAGAATGACGGACATGGCGCGTCCAGCTTCAACACCAGCACGCGTCATCCCAAACAATTGCGCTGGTTGGCCACCAGTCGCAAACGGTGTTAAGCCTGTACCAAGTAAATTAAGCAATGGCACACGTAACAAAGCTATGACAGATGTCTTGTGACGATCTGATTTGTTGAGCATGACATAAGTGGCAATCGCCTCAAGCAAAATGGACAACAGCATCATGACCAGTCCCCCGACTAGCCACCGCCAGTCAAGGTGCTTTAACGCCAAATTGAGTTGATAACCTTTACCACGTAATTCTGTTGTCAAAAAATAAACAACAACACCAGTCAATATCACGACAACAATAGCAGAAACTTTATCTGTTTTAGACATATTCTCCTCCTTGCCCGTGACTACCCTTCTAAGACTGCCTCATAAACTTGTTGTAACTGCTGGCCAATTGCTGGTAAATTCCGAGCAACCGCTAATTCATAGCCAGCCGCACTCAAATCCGGTAATTCGCCGTTTAATATTTTGACCATTTTAACATCAAAATCCTCAAGATCCTTGGCTTGATAGCTATTCACCCCATCTTGTAACCAAGGCTTATAGACGGGAATATCACGCACGAGCACCTTTTGTTTGGATGCCAAGGCTTCTAAAACAACAATGCCTTCCGTTTCTTCAAAGGACGGATATAAAAATAAATCTGCGCCCTGATAGGCACCTTGGATGACCTCTCCAGTAATATAACCTGGGAAAATCAAATTCCGCGGATGGTCGCCTTTAATTAACCGACTAATTTTAGCGGGAACCAGGCGCAAATCCGTATACCCAAACCAAATAAAAACGTATTCGGGATGGCGTTGCGCTAAGGTGACAAAATCTAAAATCCCTTTACGCTCAAAAAATAACCCCACGCTCATCACAACTTTTTGATCTGGTGACAAATCAAAATACGTTCTAAATTTAGCAACTTTATCCGCGTCTGGGGCATATTTATCGAGGGGAATCCCATTAGAAATTGGCGTGATGGGTTGTGATAACCGATACCCGCGCAACAACTGCTTAGAATAAGGGGTTGGTGTAATCAACGCATCCGCCTTTTGATATAGCGACACCAAATACCGCTTAAATAACGGTGCAATCAGATTTGAACCGGTAAATGAATTTCTAAAATCTTCATAAGTGGAGTGGCCATGATAGACAACCTTTTTGCCCATTTTATGAGCCGCATTCACCATGTGGTGGCTCTTCACGCCGTAGGTATTGATGTGTAAGACATCATAATCCTGCGACTTTGGATCCGTTGTGACGGTCACATCCGTATAGCTCAAAGCAGCCTGTTGCAACTTTAAAGCACGCCCAATGCCAGATTTTGCAATCCACTTTTGGTTTTCAAAATACAGTAAAACTTTCACCTAATTTCTCCTAAATGGATTTCGTAAGATCCGCTTCATGTAACCCACTTCATCATCCGTTGGATATTCATCTTCTGCATCGTCAGAATGATAATTGTCCAAAACGTCCTGGTAAAAAGCCAACATCCGTGTTGCAAAAGTATCGGCGTCAACATCTTGCATTTTATTTTGACGTAACGCGTGATCAGCTGACGTCATTGGGCGCGTGAGGTATTTTTCAATCCCTGCCAACAATTCGTCATAATCTGACACTAATGTCCCGATGGCGTCATCATCCACCAAGTTATCAAGATAAGGTGAGTGCATCGCCACAAACGGCCGATCAGACGCGATTGCTTCAATGAACGTGAGCCCTTGGGTTTCTGTATCAGATGAGCTCACAAAAACATTGCACATCTGATAATAGTCGGTCACATCATCGTGATCAACCATCCCAACAAATAACACTTCCTCGGTTAAGTTCAATTCGGCTACTTGCTCTTCAAGCGCCTTACGTGCTGGACCATCCCCAGCAATCACTAAACGGGCATCTGGTTGCGTTTGCAATAATTCTGAAAAAGCAGAGATTGTTAACGCCACGTTCTTTTCAAACGCTAAGCGACCTAGTGACAAAATTACGGGTTGTTCGGGGGTAAACCCAAACTTTTCTCGTAGATTAACCCGTGAACCGCCACGTCTTGGCATTTCAACACCTGTTGGAATAATACGCATCGGTGCCTTGACGCCATAACGAATCAGGGTTTCTTGTACCAGTTGAGAGGGTGCGACGACCCCAGACATCCCCAACATATAGGCTTTCATCAATGTGCCAACGCCTTTAGGCCCAATTAATAACCCTTTTGCCACGTAATGCGTGTAATCTTCATACATGGTATGGTACGTGTGAATAGCTGGTATTTTAAGTTGACGGGCCACAAATTTACCCATCAAACCAAGCGAGAACTCTGTTTGGGTATGCACAATATCTAATTCAACAGATTTTGCAATTTCAACGGCCTGAATTAACCCACGAAACGCTAAGCGACGATCTTTAAAGCCAACATAAGGCACACTCGAAAAACGATAGATATGGGGTTCAAACTTATTTTTAGACACTTTCGGATCAGTTGAAGTGAAAATATAGACTTGGTGGCCTTGCGCTTCAAGTGCATCTTTTAATGTTTTGATCGAAGTCGCCACACCACTGACTTGTGGAAAATACGTATCCGTAAAGAGACCAATATTCATTGTGTCCTCCAAAGTTTATATAGACATTAAACTTTCGGTAAATAGCAATACTACAATTATAGCATAAAATATTTTGACAACTAAACAACGGCTGACAGCCGTTTCGCCTTGAATTCAAACAAAAAAAGCCACGGCTAACCGTGACTTTTTACTAGTCAAAAACCATTTGATTATGATAAAGTTCCGCATAAAAACCGTTTTCTGCGACCAGTTCGTCATGTGTCCCTTCTTCAATCACCTTGCCGTCTTTTAAGACCACAATCTTATCTGCCCCTAGAATCGTCTTCAAACGATGGGCAATCACAAAGCTCGTCCGACCAGCAATCACATTATCCATCGCTGCTTGGATGCGCGCTTCCGTCACCGTATCAACGTTTGACGTCGCTTCATCTAATATTAAGAAATCAGGATTAGTTAGAATTGTGCGGGCAATCGACAATAATTGTTTTTGCCCCGTTGAGAAAACAGAACTTTCGTCATTGACTGTCGTCTGATAACCATCCGGTAAACTCATGATAAAGTCATGAATATTAGCTTGCTTGGCCGCATCAATCATGTCGTCATCACTAGCTGTTGGCCGACCAAATTTGATGTTATCGGCCACTGTTCCGGTAAACAAGACAGAATCTTGTAGCACAATCCCGACATGATCACGCAATGATTTCAAATCTAATTGCCGAACATCAACCCCATCAAAGGTAACCGAACCACCCGTCACATCATAAAAACGGTTTATCAAATTCATAATAGTCGTTTTACCAGACCCAGTTGGCCCGACTAACGCTACCATCTGACCCTTTTTCACATCAATCGACACACCGTGTAGAATTTCTTTGTCTGGTTGATAGCCAAAATGGACATCGTTTAACGCGACTTCGTGCTTCAAATTGGTGAGTTGTTGGCCATCTTTTGGCGACACTTCTTCTGGTTGATCATGCACATCAGACACCCGCTGTGCCCCCGTCATAGCCAGTTGCAACATGTTATAAATCGACGTGATTTGCGTAATGGGTTGATAATATTCTTGTGAATAGTTAACAAACACGACAATCAATCCCAGACCGACCGCCTTATCCATCCCATCATGCACCACTAACCAAGAGCCAAAGAAAATCACAATCGCCAAGTTCAGTAAAGATAGCCCCTGCATCAACGGGAAGAGCAAACCAGAATAAACTTGTCCCTTAAACGTCGCTTGTTTCACTTTTTCATTATAAGGCAAGAAACCAGCCACCGACGCTTGTTGCAAGCCTTGCGTGATAATCACTTTTTCACCATTGATTTGTTCGTTGATGTAGCCGTTCATTTCACCAATGGCTTCTTGTTGCTTGTTAATATTTTTGCGAGCTTGCATAATGACAAACCCCGCAACCAAAATGGCCAATGGTGTCGAGGCCATCGTGACCCAGGCTAGCTTGACATTTTGGCCAAACATCATCCAAATGACCCCAATATAGAGGATTGCTTGCGAAAGCAATTCAAAGATGGCTTGGTTCATCGCATTGAAAATGTTATCCAAATCAGACGTAAACAACGACAAAATTTTACCATCTTGATGGGTATCAAAATATTTGATGGTCATCCGTTGTAGCTTACCAAATAAGCCAATACGCATTTGCCCCGATGTTTTAGCTGAAATTCTTGACGACAAAAAGCTAGAGATAAACATTGTCCCCGCTGATAACGTAAAGCAAATCATCATAGCAATCAATGCATTGTAAAATGGCGTCTTGCTGGCAATCGCATGGGTTGCCGGATTCATCACGTCACCAAGATAACGGGAGAGTTCTGTAATCGCCTGTCCCATATAAACGGGTGCTTTGACTTGGAAATAAGTCGATAGCATCGTGACAACCACCACAAAACCGAGGCTCAGCCAGTAGCGTTTCAAGTAACGATAGAAATAGCGCATTGCGCGTTGAAAATCATGCATGCTTACTCACCACCTTCTGCCTTTTGCGTCTCATAAATTTCCCGATAAATGGCTGAAGATGCCAACAATTCCGCATGCGACCCACTGCCAACTAAGCGGCCGTCATCTAGTACCAAGATGCGATCGGCATGCAAGACAGAGCTGATTTTTTCAGCAATCACAATCGTTGTCGTGCCAGCTAATTCTTTATCAAGTGCTTCTTGCACCAGCTTTTCCGAACGTGCATCCAAAGCTGAGGTTGAATCATCTAAAATCAAAATTTTAGGGGATCCAACAACCCCACGGGCAATCGACAAACGCTGTTTCTGACCACCAGAAAAGTTCGCTGATCGTTCTTCAACCAGATGTTCAAACCCATCTTCATAACGATTCACGAATTCCGCTGCTTGCGCAATTTCAGCTGCACGTTGGAATTCAGCTGAAGTGGCATCTGGTTTCCCTTGCCGAAGATTATCTGAAATTTTCCCACTAAATAAAATGGCCCGTTGCAGGACAAATGACACCGCTGAACGCAATGACTTTTCATTGACGTCCTTCAAATTGACACCACCCACTAAGACCTCACCTTTAGTCGGGTCATAGAGCCGTGGAATCAACTGAGCTAATGTCGTTTTTCCTGATCCAGTTGCCCCAACAATACCGACCATTTCACCCGCTTTAATCTTAAATGAAATATCGGTCAAAGCAGGTTGTGTATCACCTGGATACGTAAAGGAGACATTTTCAAACGCCACATCGCCGGTTAAATCAACCGCTGGCGCATTCGGATTGAATGTCAAATCAGGCTTAGTATCAAAGATTGCCTTAATTCGGCCTAATGACACAAAACCACGTGACGCAAAGGTTGACATCATCCCCCCAATCAAAATGGCAAAAAAGATTTGCATTAGGTAGGCGATAAATGATGTAATCGCAGCCAAATCTTCTGGATGAGCAACCACACTTTGGCCCACAAACCAGACTGAAGCCCCAATGGCAACATATGAAATCAACATAAAGATTGGAATCATAGTTGAGAACAGATAACCAATCATCATGTTCACGCGCGTCAATTCATCGGAATTATCCGTAAAATGCACTGTTTCGTTTGCTTCTTGGTTAAATGATTTGACGACACGAATCCCTTGTAAATCTTCCTTGGCTAACGTATTCGTCCGATCAATTAAATGTTGAATTTTAGCAAAATACTTCCCCATTTGCTTAAAGACAACTTGTGAAGACAGGACAATCAAGACCACCATTAAAATCACAATCCACCATAACCGTGGTAGTGTCATTAAAGCCAGAATAAAGGCACCTAAAAAGAGGATAGGAATTCGCGTCAAGGTCTGGAGAAACATCATGACGAGTTGTTGCACTTGATTGACATCGTTGGTCATCCGCACGACCAAATTACCCGCTGAAAAGGCTTCAATATTACCAAATGAAAAAGATTGAATTTTACGATACTCATCGGCCCGGATATCGGCAGCAATCCCCTGAGAAACCTTGGCGGCAAAAATGGTATTGATGACCCCAGCCAGTAACCCAATCACGGCCAAACTAATCAACGCAATCCCGTTTGACCATACGGCTTGTTGATTATCTGCAATAATGGCATTCATCACCTGTTGCAATAACCGTGGTTGCCACAAAGAGGCACCCGCCATAATGACCACGGCAAGCATTGACAAGGCAATCTCGCGGCCGTAAGGTTTGGCGTGTTTTTTTAAAATCTGCATTCTTTACTCCTTTGAATCTGATGCGTTATCACGTCATCATTTAATAGCCGATCGGATCGCATAAAAAAGTGCAGTTGCCTGCACCTTTTATGTCTCACCATCGCTTAATCTGCTGCTAACGCATCAATTGTATTGAGTTTTGCTGCCCGTCGTGACGGTACAAAGCTAGCAACGAGTGCGATGAACAAAGCGATCACAACGGCAAAAATGACGTTGCCAATCGACACTTGTACGATATCAAAATGAATGAGGCCTTTCAGGGCGCTATTCATGAGCATTTGGACAACATATGCCATCGCAATGCCCAAAGCAGCTGCAATCAAACCAATTAACAGCGCTTCGTTAGTGAATAGTCCACGAATATCCTTCGCGCGTGCACCAAGAGCGCGTAAGACGCCAATTTCTCGGGTACGCTCAGACACGGACATGTAAGTCGTCACAATAATCATAATGGCTGAAACAAGCAATGAAATACCGGCAATGGCTGCCAAAACATAAGATGCCAAACTTGTAATTGTATTGACGGTGCTGAGAATCTCATCGACTGAGACGCCCACAAAGACTTGTTGGCCATTCGCTTTGACTGCGTTAATACGTGCCATGGTTGCTTTCACGCGCGCTGTATCTTTGATTTCAACGGCAGCAAAGTTCGCATCCGCTACGGCATGGTTTGCCGTTAAGTCACGTTGAATCGTTTGCCAATTTTGGATAAATAAGGCGCCTGATTGCCCCCCACTCGTGATGCCACCAATTTTGGCTGTTGTTTTAATCATCACAGGTTGGTTATTGGCATCATATGCCATATAACTAAAGGCAATATCTTGGCCGATAAGTTGCCGATAATTTGGCTGAATTTTCTTGGCAAAATCACGATCAATCAAGACTTCACCATTTTTGGGTTGGTGACCGGCCTTAATAATTTTATCGGAATACTGCGGCGTCCAAGATACCAGCTGTACGGGTTCCGAACGCACTTGACCAGCGGTGAAAATCGCATTGTTGTATTGGCCACCAGGATAAACCGCACTCACACCTGATACCCCACGCAATTGTTTTAATAACTGGCCATCCAATGTTGTGCTGGTATAGTTGGTCGCCCTCGCCTGCATCGTGGCGCGCATGCGTTCTGTTGCAGGTGCTTGTTTATCAGTTGTAGTATTGCGTAAAACGCTTTGATAGTTTGGATTGACCAACGCATCGACTTGATCCCCAATGTAGCTTTTGACCCCATTTCCCAAGCCAAGAAAGAAAATGACTGAGAAAACACCAATGGCCGAACCAAACACAATCAAAAAGTTTTGTAACTTTTTGTATTTCAGATGATCAAACGCCATATTCCAAACGGCCCGACGGCGTAATGGCCGTGAGTGTAACCGGTGCGTTTCTGCTGGTACTGGGAACTTTGGCTTTAAGATTTGTTCACGATCAATGACACCATCCGCCATGTGCACAATGCGCGTCCCATAATCAGCCACGGCTTGCGAATGGGTCACCACAATCACTAATTTACCTTCTTGGGCAATTTGCTCAAGTAAGGCCAACACTTCAGCCGTGTTAACCGCGTCAAGGGCACCCGTTGGTTCATCGGCAATCATAATATCTGGATCAGCGGCCAATGCTCGCGCAATGGCAACACGTTGCTTTTGACCACCAGATAGTTGCGAGGGATACTTGTGAATATGATCAACTAAGCCGACCTTGGTTAGTAATTCAGTGGCACGTTGTCGGCGTTCACGTGATGATAACGTCGTCATATTCAAGCTCGTTTCGACATTTTCCAAGTTAGTTTGATAATTAATCAGGTTGAAGCTTTGGAAAATATAGCCGATTGTTTCACGGCGATAAACGTCTAACTTTTTGGCTTGCGTGTGGTCCAAGGTTTCCCCATTGACCATCACCTGACCTTCAAAGTTACGATCCAAGCCACCAATAATATTCATCAGCGTGGATTTACCACCACCTGATTCCCCTAAAATCGACACAAATTCGCCTTTTTCAAAGCTCAAGTTAATCCCTTTTAAAACCGGAAAAGCTGTTTTACCGATGTAATACGACTTTCTAATATCGTGTAATTCTAAAAATGCCATTGTTGCCTCACTTTCAATCTGCTGGGGTCACTGCTGCAAAGTCAGGCAATAACTGCTTGGCTAAGTCATATAATTGTTGCTTGCTAATAAAATCTTCGGCAAAAATATCCGGTAAAATGTCGGTAGCAATGTACTTCACACTCGCCATCGTCTTAAATTCAGCCAAGGATTGGAGACTGCTTTCAAAAATATTCACAAAAACAGGTTCTGGATTAAACTTGACGAGCTCACCGTATGCTTCATACAGCAAATCAACCTTATCGGCAATCGATAAAATTTTGCCTTCGATGGTGTCATCCTTCCCTTCACCTAGACGGCGGGTATACGCTGCCTGAAACTCTTTAGGGATTTCAGTTTTGATGAAATTTTCCGTCATGGTCTCTTCCACGTCAGCAAGCATCGCCCGCAAATCCGCCGTGGCATATTTAACCGGCGTTTTAATATCACCAATAAAGCGTTCGGTGTAATCGTGATTTAAGGCCTTCTCATAGACTGATTGCCAATTAATCGTCGCGCCATTTTGCTCTTCCACATCCGCTAAAAACTGCGCAATTTGGGCAACTTTCCAAGAATGCGCCGCCACGTTGTGCGGTTGATACTTAAAAAAGCCCGGTGCACGGTTAATCAGTTCTAATTGATTTAATCCCATAAAATATTCGTGCATTGGCATGATCATTCTCGTGTGTCACGCAACAAACTTGCGAGGTGACACACGTTCCTCCTTATTGTTCAGAATCGTTATCTTCATCATACACGACTTTGATTTCTGGTGCACATGCCACACCCTTATTATCAATTTTCAAGAGGCCAATCATAACCATGATAATCCATGACTTTCTTGAGTACGCAATGTACATGGGCACCCAATATTTCGTAAATTTACGTTTGTAGTGATGCAACCCTTCAAATGAATAAACTTTTGACCCAAATTGGTATACCAAATTAGCTAACCGCTCGCGACCAAAACTCTGGCGATGTTGGCCAACGTTGGCCAGCGGTGACATCCCCAAATTCAACGTTGTCAACCCTTTTTCCTTGGCATAGGCAATCGTGTTCACAAACAACACATCCATCACACCATTTGGTGCTTGCTTGGTAAAACGCATCAAGTCAACAGCCAATTGTTGTTCGGTATGTGACGTTACCAGCGTGGCAAAGGCTTCGATTTGGCCATCTTTTTCTAAGACGGCAATTGGATAGCGTTGCAGATAATTCTCGTCAAAGAAGCCTAATGAATACCCTTTTTCTTCACGACCCGCTAACCATTCATCACTAATTGCCCGTAATTGTGCCATCACTTCGCCACTAAATGGTGGCTGCAATACTTTAAATTCAAAGCCGGCGCGATTGGCTTGATTAATCACGGAACGCACATTTTGCATTTTCTTACCGGCAGTTGAGAATTCTGTGACGATAACATGCGCTTCTTCACCTAGCTTAAAGAAATCATAGCCAAATTCATGCGCCAACATGGCAATCCGTTCACTGACTTCATAAAATACCGGCACATAACTTAAAACATCCGCCTCATCCACGAACTGTTGCATCGCATCAGCGAAATACGTGGCGTCGCCAAACGGATCGCCCATCACCATTGCTTGATTATTAATCACGCGGAATTGTAGGCCAACGCGATCTTGTCCATCAACCTGATAGAAGTAAAAACGTTTGTCACCCAAAAAGGCCAAGTTGGTATAATGCGTATCTCCAATTGCTAATAACCGTTGCAAGCGCGCTTCATCAAACGGCACCCCAAGTTGTTGCTTGTGGGCACGGAGGTAGCGTGACAACAACAGACTAAAGACTGTCACCACCAAAATAATGGCGGTTCCCATGAGCCACCAGTGCACTGACGGCAATAAACCAAGATGCGTTAAGCGCTGAAAATGGTTTTTAACAATCGGTGCATCAATCATACCAAGCAGTAAATAACTGATAATGAGTGCACCCCAAATGGTGCCATCAATCACCTGTTGCTGCCAAGAGTGGATAAATTGTTTGCGATACAACGTTTTCTTACTAAAGATAAAGCCAACCAAGAGCAACCCAAAGATGATAACTGGCAAAATTTGCCGATAAGACATATACGCATAAATGACCACCAAGACGAGTAAAACAATCGTCGAATAATAAGCGCGTTGCACTCGATTGGCCACGCCACGCGCACTAATAAGTAAGAGAAAACCCAATAAAATATTTGGCAGCTGGTTGGCAAGCGCAAATGTAATTGGCCATGGCCGTAGATGATGTAGGATGGTCACCCGTTGCATGATACCTGGCATTGTCCCGGACAAAACTAACAAAATACCTGACAAATATAACGCAATAGTCGTCAAGCGATGCGTCACCGACAAGGCAACATAGTGTGGTACCCCACGATATTCACGATTGATTTTGCGAGATAACCGGTAGCAAAACAAGACAATGGCACTAAACAATGGCAGCATGTTGTAAACCAGGCGATACAAAATCAGCCAAACCACCACTTTTTCAATATCCACTGATAAGCCTGATAGCATCAATAGCAACGACACATCAAGTGAGCCCCAAGTTCCTGGTGTCATCGTCACCAGCGCAATGGTATTGGCAATGGTGAACAATAACATCATCATAGCAATTCGGACATCCACGCCAATCGTAAGCCCAATCGTCACAAATAACGCCATTTGGATGGCAAAGGTTAAGACCGCATTACTCGTGAGCAAGACAAAGGCACGCTGTGTCATCCCCGACCAGAAATTAAACCGGGGGATAAGTGAGATGATGCCGACCACCACCGCAACAGCGAGCAAAACCATCAACCAAATCAGATTATCGTCAAAGTCGGGGATGACATTTAACCAGATGGCTACAATTGCCATCACACTGGCGATAAACAACCCACCTAAACTCAAAACATACATCTGAATATAGGGCTTTAACCGGCCACCATTTTTTTGATCAGCAAACCAAATGCGGCGCAACAAGACCCCGACTGTCCCAACGAACCCAGCATTAATATTAAACACATTAATCAGCCATGACCGTTGCAACAATTCAGGCATCTCAATTTGATAGTGCTGCCATTTGGCTAAGATCACGTCGTTTAACACGGTTGGCAACACCGCAATAAAACCTAAAATCATCAATAAAATCGCTTGCCACCAATAAATATCATTGATGGTTGAAAAAATCATATCCCAGGTAATTTCTCGGGTCATATAAATCGTCTGCCCAATCAAAATCAGGGTCACAGCTGGCACAATCAACCGTGATAAGAGTTGTTTAAACTTTTTCATGCTCTTCTCCTTGTTGTAAAAATGGTAAGACTAACGCACTAAATTTTTTTGGATTGGTGTAAGTCACAAAATGGCCACCGCGTGGAATAATCATGACTTCTGCATGCGGTAAAATCGCTGCAATACGTTCAATATGCCGCTTTTTCACTAAATCAAACCGGCCGATGACCAACAATGTTGGTGCCGAAATGCGCTCTAAGTCTCGTCGACTAATATTGAGTGGTTCACTCATCACATGCAGCTGTTTATAACGCCGTTTAGCATAATGATTAATCGGGGCTAGTAACCGCATCAAAAACTGCGCCGTGCGATCAAACCACCAAAGCACTTGATAGACCCCTTTTTTGGATAAGTTGGGGGCATTAAGGACGAGACGGGTCACGCGTTTAGGATAAAGCGTGGCATACTTAATCCCAATATTGGCGCCATCACTATAGCCCAGTATATACAGCGTCTCAATTTGCTCGGTTTGGCGAATGGCCTCGATATCAGCTACCATGTCATCAAAGGTAATCCGCCGCTGCGTATTGGACGAACGCCCATGTCCTCTGGTATCGATTGCAATCACATGAAAGTATTGGGCATATTGGGTAATTTGCGGCCGAAAATAACGGGCCGAGCCACCATTCCCATACAGCAGAAACAAGGTTTGGTGTTGGCGATCCCCAAATTCATCATAGACAATTTTTGTGCCATCTGGTCGTTGAATTGTTTTTGTTTTCATGATTATTTGCCACCATTCAAAAAAGAGAGCAATATGCTCTCTTTATCATAACGTTTACATGTAGGATAGTTAGTTAGTGTTAACAATCTTATCTTCAGATATTATTTATGAAGACTTCAGATCATTCACAACAACCTTTTCGCCAGCTGCAGGTGCTTTTGGCTTGATTGTGCGAATAGCGGCCAAGTCAAACGTCAAAATAACGCCTTCGGCGTCCAAATCAACAGTCTTAGCGACCTTATCCACGCTATCAACAACGGCGTGCAAACCACCGATTGTCACAACTTCAGATCCTTTTTCAAGGCTGTTTTGACGTTCTTCTTGCGCAGCACGTTGCTTCTTTTGTTGGCGGTTCATAAACCAAAACATACCAACAATCAGAATAAGTGGGAGGATTAAGTTTGCATTCATGGTAATTTGTCCTACTTTCTAGAATAGGTCTGCCATTTTCTGGTCAGACACTCTATTTTCATTATATCAAAAATTCACGCTGTTTTTTAGAATAAGCGTGCATTCGGCTTATTATAGCCATATTCTTCCATCACTGTTTCTCGAAAGGCCAATAATTCATCATTTTCAATCGCTGTGCGCATATCTTCCATAAACTGCAACAAGAAGCGCAAGTTATGTTGCGAAGCGAGTTGAGCCCCAAGAATTTCGTTTGCGTTAAACAAGTGGTGCAAATACGAACGCGTCAAATTCTGGAATGGGTTATACGTTGGATCATCAAATTGTGCTTTATTGCCAAATTGTTCACGACGAATTGGATTAGGTGAGTAGTAGCTTAAATCCGGATCCAAAGGGGTAAAGTCATGCTTATACTTTGAATTCTTAATGACCACACGACCATAGCGCGTCATCAAGGTACCCTTACGGGCTATTCGTGTTGGGAGCACCGAATCAAACATATCAATCCCGCGAATAACCCCATCAATCAAGGAATCAGGTGCCGCCACGCCCATCAAATAACGCGGCTTATCTTCTGGCAACAATGGCATCGTAAAGTCCAAGACACGATTCATTTCAGTTTTCGACTCCCCAACAGACAAGCCACCAACGGCATACCCTGGCAAATCCAGGCTCACGAGGCCATTAGCAGATTCTGTCCGTAAGGCTTTAAAGCCTGCCCCTTGCACAATGCCAAACAAAGCCTGGGTATCTGGATTTTTATGCGCAATTTGCGCCCGTTCCGCCCAACGTAATGATCGTTGCATCGATTCTTTGATATAGTCATAACTTTCAAAATAAGGAATGGCTTCATCCAGTTGCATCATCACATCAGAACCCAAATTGTTCTGAATGCGCATCGCCACTTCAGGTGATAAGAACATCTTATCCCCGTTCACATGGTTTTGGAAGGTTACCCCTTCTTCTTGCAACTTCCGGGCGTCAGAAAGTGAAAAAACTTGAAAGCCGCCAGAATCCGTTAAGATGGCTTGATCCCAACCCATATATTTGTGGAGCCCACCGGCTTCAGCGATCAATTCATCCCCTGGTCGAACCCACAAATGATAGGTATTACTCAAAATAAATTGCGCACCGATATCTTTGAGTTCCCGTGTCCCAACGCCTTTAACAGCGCCTTGAGTCCCCACTGGCATAAACATCGGCGTCTCAAACGTTCCGTGTGGGGTATGAATCCGGCCACGACGTGCGCCCGTATATTTTTCAGTATGCAGATGTTCGTACCATACTGCTGGTTTTTCTGTTGTCATATTGTTATGGGCTTTAGCCCTGACTGACTAGCTGTCAGGGCAACAGCTTATCC
>NZ_CBDKZH010000013.1:17734-21755 GCF_965300815.1 Leuconostoc sp. | reverse complement strand
AAATTAGACTATCAACCGCCCATTTTGATGATTCTAGGGCCGGACATTACACTCAAAATGGCGCGCCATGTTTTTGAAAGTTTTGGTAAAAAAGAGCCTGATAATTCTAACTTTTTACGGAATCATCAACACTTACTACGACCACTTGGTTCCAGCAGCCAAAATCGCCCCGGTCGTCCAGCTAAAAAATATCAGTTGCTTATTCAATAATGCTAGTGTACAATCGCCTTAATTAATAAAAGTTATTTTTACTTTTATTAGCAAAGAAGGAGATTTTGTCATGGTCAATTCAAAACGTCTGTTGTTCGTCGTCGGCACTGCCTGGATGATCGATGCGCTAGACGTCGCTTTATTGTCGTTTATGATGCCCCTATTGAAGGCAGAATGGATACTAAACGAAACCCAGCTTGGGTTAGTCGGCGCCATTACGTCCGTGGGGATGATGCTTGGTGCGTTGTTGTGTGGTAAATTATCGGATCGTTTTGGGCGCAGACGTGTCCTGATGTGGACGCTCGTCCTCTTTTCCTTGAGTAATTTAGCGCTGTCATTTGCGCCAAATCTTGCTTGGTTTATGGTGATTCGTTTTATTACCGGCGTTGGTTTGGGTGGTGAACTGCCCGTTGCAGCAGCCTTAATTGCCGATCACTATACCGGCACAAAACGCCATCAAATGCTGGTGTTGGTGGATAGTTTTTGGGCTTATGGTTGGATTATCGCTTCACTGATCGCGTTTTTAGTGATTCCCCACTTCGGCTGGCGCATGGCGGCACTCTTAACCGCTAGTTTGTCGCTTTATGCCTGGTATCTCAGGCATCATCTCCCAGAAGATACCATCACGCCCAAGCAACAAGCAACGCCTGCTTTTCGGACATTATGGTCACCCGAACACCGCTGGCCTTTACTTAATATCAGTCTCGTCTGGTTTATCATCATGTTGACGTACTATGGAATTTTCCTCTGGTTGCCGAGTGTGTTGGTTTTACGCGGCTTTTCCGTAGTGCGTTCACTGGGTTATACTTTAGGGATGAGCATTGCCCAACTGCCTGGTTACTATTTAGCCGCCTATCTCTTAACCAAAATGAACTTAAAAAAATTACTCAGTATTTATCTGCTGGGCACAATCGTTGCCAGTCTCGTTTTTGGTCCGGCACACAGCACGCCAGTCATTTTGATTGCTGGTGCTTGGCTATCGTTCTTTGATCTTGGCGCTTGGGGCATTCTGATTGCCTTAACGCCTAGCCTCTTTCCCCAAGCCATTCGTGGTACTGCGATGGGGTCAGCTCAATCCGTTGGCCGTTTAGGGGCAACTATTGGACCATTCTTGGTCGGTTGGCTACTCGATGCCAATTTTGGCATCAGTGGCGTTTTCGGCCTCTTTGTGAGTCTACTATTGATTGCCATGGCACTGATTATTTTTGGGGTTAAAAATTCAAACCCCCAGATAAATTAACAATGACACTAAAAAACACCAATTTTTTGGTGTTTTTTTAGTTTTGAGACCATACAACACCTACTGATAAGACAAGTAAATAAAACGTATTTGCTGTGGTATCGCCAAGTTCTTAATCATACTTTTAGGCTTAAAAACTATGGTAAGATAGTAAGCATGATCACCTCGCGCTTCCCCAAAAAGCACGACTACCGCAACGGTCAGTGGTTTCACTAGACACTGTGTCTTGACGTCATGTGTGCAGACGACTTGCCGATACCGTACGCCACCTAACCCCTCTAAAATAATGTGAAGCATGCCAAAATCTATGAACCACGCCAAGAAAAAAAGATTCCCCCTCGTACTTGTCCCCCTACTCCTCGTGTTTAGTCTGCTGATTATACACCGGTTGTTGGAAAAAAACGCCTTGACCACTGCCGATTCTCAAGTTGTTGCGTTATCCGAAAAATTAAAGCATCAACCAGACACTGCCCTCAAACAACAATGGCAAACCATCTTGCATCACCAAGATTCAGATGTGAATATTGGTGTCTATAATGCGCTCACAAAACAAACCACCATCTATAATAGCAACACCTCAGCAACTTATCCTACTGCTAGTATTGTCAAAGTAAGTGTCTTGGCCAACTTATTACGTATGAGTCAGTCTGATGATGCGTCGCTCTCACCAGCCGAAAAAACACTAGTAGAGAGTATGATTGTCGACTCAGACAATGATGCCACCACTACCCTATTAAATACCTATCAAGATGGTTATACTGGCCCAGACGATTTATTTAATACCCTACACATGACACAAAGTAAAATGAATCCGGATGCCTGGGGAATGACTACAACAACGGCACAAGACCAACTTAAATTGCTTAATGCGTTAGCCTATGGTCAAAAGTCGCCACTAAATCGCTCAGACCGTCATTATGTGCTCCATTTAATGGCTAATGTGAATCCTGACCAGGATTGGGGCATCAGTAAAGGCATCCCTGATAATGCCACGATACAACTCAAAAACGGCTGGTTGGACTCGGACGACGATGACGGTTGGATTGTGAATTCAATCGGCCATATCCAAACAAAAGACAGCAATTATACGATTGCCGTCCTCACGACTGGTAACGCAACTGAAGCAGCAGGGATCGACTTAATTGAGCGCTTGTCTTCAGCAACGGCACGTCAATTAAAAGTTAACTAATGCTTAAAAATAACGCCTCACTCACAGTGTACGTCTTGTCGCCTACGGACGCTTTTTTTACACAAAAAAACGCTACATCAAGGTTTTAAACCTGATACAGCGTTTTTAAATAGTAGTGGAGAAGAAGGGATTCGAACCCTCGCACGCTTTAACACGTCTACACCCTTAGCAAGGGCGCCTCTTCAGCCGCTTGAGTACTTCTCCATAACAGATACTATCATACCAGACATAGCTGATAGTATCAAGCGTTTTCATAGATTTGCGCACGATGATCACGTTACTCAAGTGACAATGACTGATACCGTAGGCTAATGAGCCCGTTCTTAGGCGTTTTTAAGTTGGCGTCGATAAGCCATGAGATCATGTGAAATAGTCTTTGTTGCCGCATAGACTTGTTGGTAAATCGCATAGACTTGCTCATAATTAGCTACCGCTTCAGGATTTGGTTCATAAGTTGCGCCAAATGAAATAATTTCACGCGCCGCATGCTGAACTGAGTCATACCAACCTAGTCCAGTTGCCGCAATCATGGCGGCACCTAAGCCAGGACCTTGTTCGTTGGTCAGTGTGACCACCTTCTTGTTAAAGATGTCGGCTTGGATTTGCAACCACAAAGGACTCTTGGCCCCACCGCCAATGGCGACGACCGTATCAAATTCAGCGCCTTCACGATCATAAATCGTCATAATGTCTTTAAAGCTGAAAATAATGCCTTCCAACACGGCGCGAATAAAGTCGGCGCGTTGATGGGTTCGATCAATGCCCGTAAAGCTACCACGAATATCAGCATCTGGATAAGGCGTCCGTTCACCAGAAATATAAGGCGTAAAGATCAACCCGTTCGCCCCAACTGATGACTCTGCTGCGGCATTTACCCATTCCGCAAATGGGATATCTTGTCCAAAGACAGACTTGAACCAAGCGTTAGCATCCCCGGCTGCTAAGGTCACACCCATTGAATAAAAAGTGTTGGGAATCGCATGATTAAAGAAGTGGATATCACCGCGATAATCAACATCTGGCTGGGCTTCAAATTTAGCCACCACGCCTGATGTCCCAATCGATGACATCACCATATTAGGTTGCAATAAACCAGCTCCTACAGCACCCGCTGCATTGTCGGCTGCCCCACCAAACACCTTTGTGGCGGTTGTTAGACCAGAGAATGAGGCGTATGAATCTGAAATATTACCCGCCAAATCTGTTGATTCAATTAATTCTGGGAAGAATGACGCTGGTAGATCAAATGCTTCTTGCACTTCTTTTGACCATGTCTTGCCGGCGACATCCAGCGCGACTGTTCCGGCTGCGTCTGAATAATCCATCGCCAACTTACCCGTCATCCGGTAACGTAGATAATCCTTTGGGAGCAAGAATGTTGT
>NZ_CBDKZH010000013.1:2711-17634 GCF_965300815.1 Leuconostoc sp. | reverse complement strand
TTGCTTGGTCGTGCGGGTATCGTTCCACAAAATTGCTGGCCGCAACACTTGATGATGTTCATCTAACAAGACCAGCCCGTGCATTTGACCAGAATAAGAAATACCCGCAATGTCTTCTGGCTTAATGCCGTCCTTTAAAATTAAGTTCACAATGGCAACTGTTGTTCCATTCACCCAATCTTCAGGATTTTGTTCAGACCAGCCGGGATGTGGCTGTGACAGTGGGTAATCAAAACTTTGCTGCGCAACAATTTGACCCTCACGATCCACAGCAGAAACTTTAACAGATGATGTGCCAATATCGACACCTAATACAACTTGTGTCATACTTTTTCTCCAATTGACTTTAATGACTAAAATTATTCGCATGCCGTATCACTGACGATGATCGTCAATGTTATCCTGCATGCTATGTACAAGGCATCGCAACGTCCGTTACGATGCCTTTTTCCACACAACCAGTTCAATGCGTTGGTGGTTAAATCGGTATATGTTAATTTTGGTTGGAAATTTAATTTAAGGAGAGGAGATTATTTTTGGGGAGGATATATAATCGGATTAATTTAAATGCTTACTTGCCCAACACTGAGAAAATGTAGTTATTCAATGTGGCCTTAATTTGTTCTTGGCGACCTGACTTCAATGTTGCATTGATTTCGTCATCTGTCTTGTTTTCCGCATAGGCAGCCAAATCCTTCAATGTCACTTTACCAGCTTCAAAGTCTGCGCCGATACCTGAATCAAATGAGGCATAGCGTTCCTTCAAAATGTTTTCGATGACTTGATCTTCGATCAACTTAGCTGCCACCTTCAAACCAGCAGCATACGTATCCATACCGGCAATGTGTGCATAGAAGAGATCTTCAAATTCAAAGCTTTGACGACGTGGCTTTGAATCGAAGTTCAAACCACCTGTTGGCAAACCACCATTCTTCAAGAATTCATACATGACCAATGTGGCTTCGTAAATGTCATTTGGGAATTCATCGATATCCCAACCAGTGAGCTTGTCACCCATGTTAGCATCAAGTGATCCCAACAAACCAGCTTCGCGTGCAAAGCGCACTTCGTGTTCATAAGTATGACCAGCCAAGTAAGTGTGGTTACCTTCCAAGTTTAACTTGAATGTGTCTTCCAAGCCATACGTCTTTAAGAACGCAATCGTTGTTTGCACATCAAAGTCATATTGGTGTTGTGTTGGTTCCTTTGGCTTTGGTTCAATCAAGAATTGACCTGTGTAGCCAATTTCATCAGCATAGTCCTTAGCCAACTTGAAGAAGGCAGCGATGTGGTCTAATTCACGCTTTGTATCCGTGTTCAAAAGGAAGTCATAACCTTCACGACCACCCCAGAAAACATAAGATTCTGAACCCAGACGCTTAGCGATATCAAGTGAGTGCTTAATTTGACCAGCGGCGTAAGCAAAGACTTCGGCAAATGGTGTGGTTGCTCCACCAGCCAAGAAACGCTTGTTAGTGAAGAGTGAGGCTGTGTTCCAAAGCACCTTCTTACCAGTTTCTTGCATCTTTTGTTCAATCTTGTCGATCACCTTGTCAAGGTTCGCATTTGTTTCGGCTAATGTCTTACCTTCTGGTGCCAAGTCACGATCGTGGAAAGCAAAGTATTCGATACCTGTCTTGTCCAAAAATTCGAACATGTAGTCGACTTTTGCCAACGCTGCGGCCATTTCATCGCCGTCACCCGCATTATCCCATGGGCGTACTGCTGTGCCTTCACCAAACGGATCCGTCAAACGTTGATCCATTGTGTGCCAGTAAGCCACTGAAAACTTGAGCCATTCGCTCATCTTCTTGCCGGCAACAACTTCATCAGCGTTATAGTAATGGTAACCATCACCAGCTGTTAGTGACTGATTGCCAACATAAGTCACTTTTGGAAATGAAAACAATTCTGACATGTATTACTCCTTCTGGACATTAACGTCCTTAACCATTTAATCTTACGTTGGTTGGTTTAACCAACCAACTTACAACTATATTGTATACGCTTTCATTTCTAAGCGCAACCCTTTTTGTGTAAATTTATCCCATTAAATTTTACGGGATACTAAAAAAACCCATGACTGGGTTTTAATGTGTAAATATTAATGGCAGTTCCTCTAAATCAAGGATCCTCCGCGTCATCGCGGCCGCACCACCAAGTAGGGTGGCTTCATAGACCGAGCGATTGGCAAATAAAATTTCACTCTCATTGGTTGGGTTCATATGTTGATACGCTTCAATCACACGACCAAGTAAATCAGGCATTTCCGCAATAAACCGCGAATGAATAAACAAAGCTTGGGGCGCAGTCGTTTGAATAATATTATAGGCCACTTGGGCAATACCAATCACCCAATCCTCTAACAATCGCGTGCTCACCGCATTGTTCTGGTTAGCAAAAGTAACAAACGCATCGCGATTGACCACTGGTTCTTCCGTCAGGGCTGCGAGTCGGGCCAGCATCGCATCTTCGGAATATAAATCTTCGACACGAATCGGCGCATTGTGTGCCATGGCCACAATGCTGCGCCCGACTTCACCTGCATCCCCCTGCATCCCGCGATAAAGCTGGCCATCAATAATGATACCAGCACCGATACCATAATGGATATTCAAGGCGACTAAATTATCATACTGGGCTGTCCGGTAATAATCATGATAATCACGAATATACACAGCAGCTGAATTCGCCTCATTTTCTAACATCACCGGCACACCACCGACTTTTTCAAGCGTTGCCGCAATATCGACGTTACGGTAATCAAAAAACGGCGAATACACAACTTGATTATCATTCACCACGCCGTGAATCCCCACCGCAATCCCCATTAAACCTTCTTGGGTGCCATGCTTTTTATTTTTATGGGCCTTCACGTGTTGGCTCATCAGTGCGAGCACTTCATCAACAGCCCGCCCATCCACTAATTCTGCACTCTGAAAAATGACTTCACCACTAAGGCGGACTAAAGCCATGCGCAAATGATAACGCCCCATATCAAAGCTCATCACATAGCCATATTGCCGATTAAACCGAATCATTTTGGCTTTACGCCCACCAGTCTCAGTGGTGGTGCCTTCACCCAGGTCCTCAATAAACCCTAATTTATCCAAATCACGGTAAATTGAACTAATGGTTGATTTATGCAGGTTTAAATCGACGGCCAATTGCGCCCGTGACGTTTCCTTCGCATTAAATAACGCTTGCAGCACTAAGCGTTGATTGTGATCTCTCATGGTGAGTTGATCTGATTTATCCATGTTGGCTAACACTCCATTTCAAAGGACTGATGTTACAAATCACTATTTTTGCGACCAGCGTCGTCGGATAACCAAGTCACGACAAAGCGTTATCAGCAGTCATTACACGACTTGTTCGATTATATATTGATTCTATTGTACGTGAACAGAACCTATCCATCAAGCCGTACCTTGAACGTCACGCCTGCACGTTTTGTGACCAATAAAAAATGGATCTTCTGTGAAGATCCATTTAACTGCCTTAATCAAAACGTTGTTCTGACTTTTCCCATGAGAACGAGCCATCAGCCAGCACACGATCTCCCAGCTCTTTGTAATCAAAGTACGCAAATTCTGCTGTTGAACCGTAGCCTGAATAATCCACCGCGGCCAAACCAACATAGGCGCCCGTAAAGAAGCCGCCGTATTCGCGGACAACATAGTCATCTGATAGCACCGCAGCATCTAATTCAACCCCGGTTGCATGCCAAGTTTCCCCATCAAATGAGTAGTAGTACGTATACGTTTCCTCACGATTTTCCGACTTAAAGTAGACGTATTCTGTCCCGTCAGGAATGACTGGGGCTTGATCACGCAAATATGACGTATAGCTGCCGTTACGAAGCCCACCCTTGTTTTCAGCCACTTCGATGACATTTTGGCCAGCATCATTTTTGGTAATGAAAATCCATGACCAGTGTGAATGGTTATAATAATTCGTTAACCCAGCCATTGCTTGATAAGAATACGGGTCAAACTTAACCTTTGTTTCCGCATCAAAGTAGAAGGCTTGCCAACGACGGGCAATCAAAGACAAATCAAACGTATTTGCCAGTGAGCCTTGTCCAATCAAGGTTAACTTACCATCACCCGTATGCCCCATCTTGTCAGTAAATGGTACACGTAGCGTGTTCCAGTTAATATCCAACGTTGGTGTGTCAAATTCATCATGTTGTGAATGATCTGCTGGTGCATCTGTCACAATCGCATCCTTTGGTGCGTCAACAAACCTTTGCCCACCATGACCACCGACAATCCGAGGCCAACCTGCATCGTCCCATTCAACTTTTTGAATTGCTGTTTCACGACCCAATGTTGACCAACCACGTGGATCCGTGGCACTTTCGTTGGCATGATGCCATGGACGGGCTGTCAAAGAAGCATAGTACCATTCGCCACCTGGTGTTGAGACCAAGGCACCATGGCCTTGCTTTTGCAAATAAGAATTTGGCGTATCAAAGTTTGTGATAAATGGCCCATCTGGTTCCACGACAAATGATAGTTCATCTAATGTCTTTGAACGTGATACCACTTCTTGGTGCGTAAAGATTGTGCCACCTTCTGCCGTGAACAAGTAGTATTCACCATTAATCTTATACAAGTGTGGGCCTTCGACTAACTTCACATCGGTGCCGGCAAAAATCGTCCGTGCCGTTTCTGGCTTCAACTGCATCGTGTCAGTGTCAAATTCTGTCAACGTAATCCCATCAAATGGATGACGATATTCACGGTGATCCCATGTTTGTTGTACCAAATACTTGCGACCGTCATCATCATGGAATAGTGACGCATCAAAGCCAACACCGTTAATCAAAATTGGCTTTGTCCATGGGCCTTGAATCGTTTCAGCCGTTGTCAGGTAGTTCTTCATATCCTTGAAGTTACCATCTGTGATTTTCACATCCGTGAAAATCAACCAGAACTTACCATCCGCATACGACAGATCTGGTGCCCAAATACCGCCAGAAGATGGATTCCCCTTCATATCAAGCATGTCAGTCGTATCGAGGACATTCTTAACTAAGTTCCAATGAACCAAATCCTTTGATTCATGGATGCGTACTCCTGGGAACCATTCAAATGTTGACGTGGCGATGTAGTAAGTATCATCCACCCGAATAATTGAGGGATCCGGATTAAAACCGGGTAATACAGGATTCTGGATCTGCATAATTTTCTCCTATTAACTTAATCTTTCAATTTTTCAACAATTAACTATTCTTTTCTTTAAGTTCGTGATTCATTTTATCAACATAAGCGTCAGACAAAGGATAACGGCTAATCACAAACATTGCCAAGAGTGCCAAGATAGCTGGCAACCAGATCATTGACCATTCAATACCTGTCTGGGCAAGGGCTGATTGTGTCAAAGCGCCTGACTTAAAGTCAGTCATTTGAAGCAAATAACCTGGTATAATACCACCTAAGGCCAAACCAATCTTGAAGAAAAGTCCCATGATGGCGTTGATGATGCCGACGACACGCTTACCAGAAATATATTCACCATGCGCAACCACTTCAGGTACCAAAGCCCACATGAAGCCAGTTGCTGATGTCAATCCCCACTGTTGCAAGAAACGACCCGTGAAGCCAAGCCAGTCTGCTGATGGGTTCTTTGACCAAGCAAAGAGCAACAACTGACCAACAATGAAGATACTCAAGAATGTGTAGAAGAAACCTTTCTTACCTAATGTCGCACGTAGTCGTGGCCACATGACAACCAAGAAAATACCTGGAATTGAGCCAATCAAACCAATTGAGGCCATCAAAGCTGACTTACCACCTTCAGCACCAAAGTTATATTGCATAAAGTATGGCCATACAGTGTTACCAAAGAACATCAAGGTAAAGCCAACCAGGAAGAACATGCCTAAGATTTGTAGGGCCTTGTTACGCTTAAATTCTGCAAAGAGATCCGTATACTTAACTTGATCACCTGCTGTTTCTGCAGGTAACACACGTTCTTTCGTATTGCGGTAAGCCACAAATAGGCTCGCTGCCCCAATCAACATATAGATGCCATATACTTTAAACCAAGCACCCGCTGCTTCTGGCGCAGCATAATTACCCAAATTCAACTTCAAACCGAACAAGCCTGTGTCTGTTAACTTCGCGTTTGGTGAAGCCAATTGCACAAACAATGGGAACAGTGTGTACACCAACAAGTTACCCACGTTGGCCAACATCATACGCGTTGATGTTAACTTACCGATTTCGGCTTCATCACGTGTCAATGAGGCGTTCAAGCACCATAAGGAATATTAACAAATGAATAAACTAAGGCCGTGGCCATATATGAAACCGTTGCATAGGCTGTTGTGGCAACTGTTCCAGCACCAAGCACCTTAGCGACTGGCAAGAAGAGCAACGCTGCCAAAATAACCAATGGCAACCCAAAGTTGAGCAGGAATGGGCGATACTTCCCGTTTTTTGTCACCCGAGCTTTATCGACAACCGTGCCGACCCAAGGATCCCAAACGACGTTAATCCAACGGACAACCAAAAAGATTGTTGCCCCAACACCAGCAGAAATACCGTTAATGTTCGTCAGGTAAAATAGTAAGAAACCACCGACTGTACCGAACACCAAGTTTTGAGCAAAATCGCCCAATCCATAACTCACACGATCCCACGTCGTGAGCTTAGCAAATTCATTATTCTTGTGAACACTTCCGTCCATCTTTCTTCTCCTTCTATTGCTAACAAATTATGCTATACTGTGTCACCATATTCCAAAATTCAACTTGCTTAACGTCACTTGTAATTTTTTGAAAGCGGTAACATTTCTTTTTTATAGTGTTACTATATCATGGTTAGTTTGTTCGAGCAACTAACTAACGTAAGTTTTTTTTGTTATTTTTTAAATGACCCTAAAATACCTGCGTTGCCCATTGTGCCAACAGTTAACACTTTTAGGCCACAAAAAAAGATGGCAACTGCCATCTTTTAAACAATTGAGGTTATCTTACGCCTCCGCAAGTACCGCCGCAAAATCATCATGGTAAATTTCAAACTTCTTCTCACCAACACCAGAAATAGCTAAAAATTCAGCCGCTGTTTTTGGTCGGAGAACGGCCATATTCATCAGTGTTTTGTCTGAGAAAATCATAAATGGCGGCAAGCCTGCTTCACGCGCAAGCGCTAAGCGCTTCATCTTTAATTTAGCAAATAACTGGTTATCCTCATCCGATAACTTTAAGCCGTCGGTCGCCACGTTGGTTTGCCGTTGGGCAATGACTTGCTGGTTCACCCGCTTGGTCACTTTTAGTTGCCCCTTGAGCACCTGCACGCCACGATCGGTCAGCTTTAAGACGGGAAATTCGCCGCCTTCAATCCGCAGATAGCCGTCGGCCGTTAAATAATCAATAAAACGACTAATGTCTTTAATCGTTCGCTCTTTCATCAAGCCAAATGTGGGTAATGTCGTTAAATACGCATACTTTTGCACACTGGCATCCCGTGAACCTTTGAGAACTTTAGCGACCAAAGTTTTCCCAAAACTTTGGTTCATCCGCACAACGTTGGCCAAGACCCGTTGCGCATCGGTGGTCACATCCACCCGCTCACGCGCATCCAGACAATTCGAACACTGACCACAATCTTCGGTCACCAATTCACCAAAATAACTCAAGAGATAACGCGGTAAACAGGTTTCTGTATTAGCAAAAGCATTCATTTCCCGAATTTTATTGTATTCATTTTGCTTATGCGCTTCGGTTCCTTCAGACTTCTGCACAAAAAATTCCTGCAAATGAATATCTTGCGGTGCATACAATAAAACTGCCTCTGACGGCAACCCGTCACGACCAGCACGACCGATTTCTTGGTAATACGCCTCAATGTTGCCTGGCACAGCATAATGAATGACAAAACGCACATCCGGCTTGTTAATCCCCATACCAAAAGCATTGGTGGCAATCATCACTTGGACATCATCATATAAAAAGGCTTCCTGCATCGCTTGGCGCTCTTTTTCTGGTAATCCAGCATGATAACGCCCAACTTTGACGCCTTTTTTAGCCAAAAAGTCGTACAATTCATCAACTTGTTTACGCGTTGCCGCATAAATAATGCCACTTTTCCCAACATTAGAACGCAAATAATCTTGGACATATTGGCGTTTATCGACTTGATGGGCAATTTTAAGGGCCAAGTTATCACGTGCAAAGCCAGTTAAAACAGTATCTTCATCACTCACCGCCAGCAATTGCTGCAAATTTTGACGGACACGATCTGTGGCTGTCGCCGTCAAACCAAGTACTGCTGGCTGGCCTGGAATTTGTGCGAGTAACGGTAAAATATTTAGGTAACTGGGTCTGAAATCATGCCCCCATTGTGACATAACATGGGCTTCATCAATGGCAATTAATTCAATCGGCAGTTGCTGGACAAAATTAAAAAAACTCGGAATTTCCAAGCGTTCAGGTGACACATACAACATTTTATAAAAGCCTGCCCGAATGTCTGACATGCGTTGCGCCTGTTCTTGACCTGTCAACGTTGAGTTCAAAAAGGTCGCGTCAATCCCCATCGCATTCAGACCATCGACTTGGTCCTTCATCAGCGAAATTAACGGCGAGACCACCAAGGTAATCCCTTCAAACATCACAGCTGGTAGTTGATACGTGATGGATTTCCCACCACCAGTTGGCATAATCGCTAGCGCATGTTTGTGTGCTAAGACTTTTTCAATAATATCTAATTGTCCGGTACGAAAATCATCGTAACCAAAGACTTCTTTTAAAATTTCACGCGGTTTTTGCATAATTCTATTATAAGCTATTGCGTCAACCGATGGGCAGTTAAAAGACCGTCGTCAAATCATTAACCGTTTGTACTTGCAAAGCACCGGTGGCACTTAGATCAAAAATAGCCACCGAACCGTTTTGCGGCCGTTGCGCTGTCATTAGCTGGCCGTAGTGTTGTGCCAAATTGCCAATGAGTTGCCCGTGCGTCACAAGCAAAATTGTCGCGTCAGCCGGATATTTTGCTAGTAAGTTGGCCAAGGCTTGATCAATGCGTTGCCAAAAGGCGGCCGCATCTTCTCCGAGATGTTGAGGATCCAGTTGATAAATCGTATCCATGATTGTTGTCATGTCCGCATGTTCAGCAATTTCGCTAGGATCATCTGTCACCAGCCCTAACGCGGCCGCTACAGCAGACCACATGTCATGATTACCCCCACCTTCAAAACTACCAAAAAAATATTCCCGCCATTCGGGTGTGCTGACTAACGCTGGTGGTGTTTGCAAGTTTTCAGCCAACACAAACTCCGCCGTATGAATTGCCCGCGACGTGTCTGATGACAAAGCGGCATCAAAATGCACATTTTTCAAGCGTTGACCGGCCGCACGGCCATCTGCTTCGCCTTTTGGTGTTAAGGGCGTATCGGCCCAACCTTGAACTTTGTCTAACCAATTAAAAATTGTTTGACCATGTCGTACTGCATATATCCTCATGCTAACGCCTCCTCATTGTTGTCACATATCACAAAACCATTGTTTAGATTCTATTTTACGCGTCTCTGTATTTTTTAACAAAAAAAGACACTGTTTACGCAACGTGTCTTATGAATTATCAGGATTCAAAACGGATTCAATTGAAATGACCACGGAATATATTGCCGGAAAACGTAATGCAAACCAGCCAGCAGACCAGCTACCACCGCCAAAACCAAAAGGTCATCACTTTGGAAAGCTTGCGTCTGCTGCAATGACAAAATTATCCCTTGTACGCCAATATAGAGAACACTAAACCATCCAAAGTAGGCCGCTAAAATATTTCCGCCAATGCGGGTCGTCTTATCAAACCAGTTCTCTGGTTGCCCAGCAAAAAACTTCACATGTAACCAATCCAAAAACAACATGATAAACACAAAACTGATCATATCCATGCTGACTAATTTCAAAATAGTCCAGTAGTCTTGCGGCGCACTAAACGGTTGTTGGTGCCAAAGGTTAAGCAAATAAGCGGTCAAAATATCGGACCCCAAAATAAATAATAACCAACTCAACGGTTTTGCACGTACCATATCACGAATCATAGCTTGCTCCCTTATCACCAACACACCACCCGATCTCAGTCATATCGGCCATGCCCTATTTACTCGATTATACCACGTCCCCTTGATCAAGCACCCCACAATAAAACGCGTGACCCACTCAGTGGTGTCACGCGTTTTTTAATTAGTTATCGGCTTGTTTTAAGCCAATCCCCGTCACGGCTGACAAAATCGACATCACCGGTGAGAGTAAGGCAAACAAGGTAAATGGTGCAAAAGCCAATACGGGAACCCCCAGTGTTTGTGCCGCAAAACCACCGGCAACCCCCCAAGGGACCAAATAATTCATGACCGTCCCCGAGTCTTCAATCGTCCGTCCCAGCGCCAATGGCGAGAGCTTAACCGTCTCAAAGCTTTTCTTAAACAATTGGCCAGGCAAAATTGTGGCGAGATACTGTTCGCCGACCAAAAAGTTTGCCCCAATCCCCGTGAACAAGGTTGCCAAAATAATGGCACGTTGGGTCTTGAGATGCGACACGATTGGTTGCATGACCGCATTTAAAATCCCTAAACCACTCAACAGGCCGCCAAGTCCCAAGGCCAACATAATCATCATGATCGTTGACATCATCGCAGCCATGCCACCACGATTGAGCAAGGCCATCAATGTTGGGTTGGTGCTGGTCGTTTTAAAGCCATTGACGACCAAATCTGCCAACGCTGGCACATTATGTTGCCATAAAAAGGCAACACTCGTGACTAAAATATTGAGCATCAACGCCGGAATGGCGGGTACTTTATACCAAGCCGTCACCACCAGCAAACCTAATGGCACAAGTGCCCACCATGTCGGTTGTAGCAAGGGTAATAAGGCGGCAATCTTTTGGGTCGCCTGTGCGTCTGCTCGGTACCCCGCGCTCAAGACCACACTCACGATAAACGTCACGCCCCAAGCCGGCAAAGTCGTCCACATCAAATTTTTAATGTGGGCAAAAAGATCCGTCCCTGAAATAGCACTGGCCAAATTCGTTGATTCTGACAAAGGTGAACTCTTATCACCAAAAATAGCGCCTGATAAGACAATTCCCGCCACAATCGCTGGATTCATCCCCATCAACGTGCCAACACCCATCAACGAGACACCAACCGTCGATAAGGTTGTAAAGGCACTACCAATCAACGCGCCCACCAACGAGGTGGTGACAAACGCTGTTGGTAAGAAAAATGCTGGGGTTAAAATTTTAAAGCCCGCCCAAATCATTGTGGGAATCACGCCAGTCGCCAGCCACAGCGCAATTAAAGCGCCAATCAGTAAGAAAAGGAATAATGGTGTCAGTCCTGATTCAATCCCTTTCACCAGTTCCCGTTGACTCGTTGCCCATGACACGCCGCGCAAACGTGCCACAACCATGATTAAACCAATCACGGCTAAAATTGGGGCAATCGGCATGAGGCCAAAGCCAATCACACCCACCGCCAAAATAATCACCGTTCCTAATAACAAAAAAGCTGACAACTTGGTACTGAGTTGTTTTGCCATATTTTTTCTCCTGTCGTCATCAGTTACCTGATGTTTTTTTACAATAAAAAAGTCCCTGCTGTCACTTTGACAGAAGGGACGAATCGACAATTAAAAATCCGTGGTACCACCCAGCTTACGCGTTAAAAAACGCATCACTTTGGCATTTGATAACATGGTGCTGCCACGCTTAAATCGATAGCTGTATTTCGGATAGTAACACCTGTGCAGTTTTCACCAACCACTGCTTCTCTTCACGCCGAATGTTTATCCTACTCAAATAAGTGCTAATTTCAAGTAGTCTTAGTTTACTATGCCTTGCGTAGGCTGTCAACATGGTGATACTTTATCAAACTGCACGCTAACATATGCATTCAGAGATAACTGCCATTTTTTATCAAAATATGCATATTTATACTATTTTTCGCGATTTATACCATGACGCATCATTTTCTTCTTGATACAATTTTATTATCACGTAACCGTGGTAACATTCTTTTTTATATCTCCTTCCTAAAACGCCCGTCTCTTCATTATCGGGCGTTTTTCTCCCCCATATCCCCCAAATTTTATTTTCATTTTATCCAGGTTATATTTTTATTTAAATTTTTAACTGTAATATTTAAGACATAGCCAACCTAACCAACTGGCTATATCTCCTCTTCTCTTTATTAATAAGCGTAACGCTAACATAAAAAGGCTTTTGACTTCCTCCCGAGACATTAGCCTTTTTATTTTGCGCCGTACCGGCCATGCTTTATCTTCAATCACCAAAATAACTACTTTTGATAAATCAAATGGTGTTACTATTCTCAGTGTGTTATCATTAATCAATACAAATATTAATTATCTTAACCTGTTGTAACTTTTTTGCTTGTCACCAGAGGACGACTATGTTTAAAAACAATGACCAGAAATTTTTAATGTCTTTCGTATCAAACAACTCCAATTTAACAGATGCTGAAATAAACATTATTTATAAAACACTTAATCAATTAAATGATCAGCATGTATCGCAGTATCGAGAAATGGGACTTTTAACACATTCGCTTCAGATCCTATCGCTTAACGGTAAGTTATCTACGGACGGTCTCCTACTGCTCAAAAAATTACATCAAAAAGATTGGTTCGTGGGTATCCTTTACAATCTACGATTTTTGAGATAATTATGGCGACTACTACCGTATACCAAAAAACAAAAACAGCCACGACTAAATTAGTCGTGGCTGTTTTTTGGTCACATTATTTCGTTGTCGTCCCGCGATGAAAAGTAACTGGGAACATATATTGTCGTTCTTGTGAGCGTTCTGGTTGTTCAATTTTAGCAATCAACACATCAACTAACGTCTTGGCCAAATCAGCAATTGGTTGCACCACCGTTGATAGTTCTGGAAAACTTTGTAAAACAAACGCACTCCCATCATACCCAATCACTTGGACATCTTGTGGGACACGTAAGGCCATCGTGCGCAATACTTCAAGCACTAACAGCGCGGTCGCGTCATCGGTGGCCATAATGCCGTCGGGTTGCTGCTCGGTAATGGCTTGATGCATTAACATCTTCCGGAAATTCACCGTGGCATCACTCGGTAGCACTTGGACGACTGGCGTCAGCCCCTGTTTTTGACTTGCGACCATGAACCCATTAGTACGGTCAACCGTTGGGTTAATATCGTGCATTTCACCCGAAAAGACGAGTAACCGTTTAGCGCCACCAGCAATCAGGTTTTGGGCGGCCATTTGACCGCCAGAGAAGTTATCCGAACTGACGGTCGGAATTTGCGGTCCAAAGTAACGGTCAAGGGACACCACTGGCAAATTCAAGTCGTGATAGGCATCAATAATCATGTTATGCGACGCCGTAATCAAGCCATCAACCTGATTTGATTGGAGCATACTGATATAGGCTCGCTCTTTTTCAGGATTATCGGAACTGTTGGCAATAATCACTTTATAAGACCGTTCAAATAACTCAGCCTCGATTTTTTCCAGTAATTCGGAATTAAATGGGTTTTGTGTATTCGTTAAAATGACCCCAATAAGCTTCGTTTTTTTCCCTGAAAGTGACCGCGCCACTGAATTTGGCTGATAATTTAATGCCTGCATCGCCGCATAAATGCGCGCTTCTGTTTGTTCGGAAAAATAACCACGCTTGTTAATCACACGTGACACTGTTGTCAGAGAAACGCCCGCGCGTTCTGCCACATCTTTTAACGTATAACCCAATTTATCTACCCTCGGTTCAAATGACTCTTTTCTATTTATATAGTTTATCAAAGAATGCCAAGGTTGCGTTAAATAATGATTCCCGAGTTGGCACATCCCCCCAACTATGATCAGCTCCTGGCACCACTGTTAAGTCAACGGGTTGTTGGTAAGTGTCAACGTACTTTTGCGCATAGCTCACTGGGGCAATCGTGTCGTCGGCACCATGGATGATCTTAACCGGCCCAAGATATTGTTTGGCAGTTGGATATATGTCAACCGTCTTCACATCCTCAAAGAATTGTGGCCCTAACTTCATCGAATTAAAATCAAAATAACCATCTTCAGCAACCGTTGCAATCGACTTACCTTGCAAGGTTTGATTTTCCAAAATCTCATCTTGGAAAACAGCAGCCGGTGACCACAGGCACAACCCCATCACCGCATCACCGACCAGTCCAGCAACCATACTAGCCGCGACACTCCCTAGACTCATCCCCAGCAACGCGACCCGTGTCTCATCCACAAAATCGAGAGTCTTCACGAAGGCCACTAATTGCGTGCCTTCATAGACTTCATTGCTAAACGTAAAGTCGATGAAATCACCATCACTTTCACCATGACCCGAGAAGTCAAACGCAATTGCAGCAATACCACGCTGTGCGAGTTGGTGACTAATTTGGACAAACGAACAGAAATATTCATCTCGTACTGCGCCAAAGCCGTGAAATAACAGCCCTGTGGGCACTGGACCGGTAACGTCTTCTGGCACATGGGCTGTTCCCCGCAAAGTTAACCCATTAATGGTAGTGTTGACATATTTAATCGTGAATTCATGACTCCTTCATTCAATTCATCTTGGCGTTTCGCCTGCAAATCGGCGTGCATCTTAGCACTGAGTTTATCCAAACCATAAAACATAATACTGATAATACAAATGGCATCAATGATGGCCGGGCCATACACGAAGCAAACGTTAATGCCCATGATACCTGAAGCTGTCTGGGTCATATTGGGGACAAAATGGAAATGTGCCAAAATGTCACTATTGATCACGCCAGCCAGTCCGGCCCCAATACTAGCCCCAATGGCCGAAACAGACGTTAGCAAACCTTGGGCACGAACGCCAAAGCGCCATTCGCCATAATCCACCGTTTCAGCAGTCATCACAAACATCAA
>NZ_CBDKZH010000013.1:0-2611 GCF_965300815.1 Leuconostoc sp. | reverse complement strand
CGCATTTGGAAATGGCGAATCAAAAACGGAATCGTAATGGCACCCACAATCATGGCCAACGCACTCAGCAAATTAGCAATCGCTGACATCCCCTCATTGTGCAACACATACTTAAAGAAGTAAACCGTTGAAGAATTTTTGACCACCACACCAATGAAGATAATGATATTGGTAATAATAATAGTCCACCAAGGACCGTTAGGGAGTAGCGCCTTAATACTATCATGCAATGGCACCGGCTTTTCTTGTGCGGGCGTCACGTTCTCACGCACATTGGTAAACGTGAACACTTCAGCCATGACAAGAATCACCGCAAAGATGCCCATTGCAATCGTAAACCCTTTTGGACTATTAAGACCACCAAACAGCGATACTAGCGGTAAAATGGCCAAGCCAGAAATTAAGCCACCAAATTGCCCCAGTACGTTACGGAACATATTGGCTGAGGCACGCTCATTGGCATCCCCCGATAGACTGGGCAAAATGGCGTTAATCGCCGTGCCTAAACCAGCGAAGTAGATGGTGAAAATAGCATACGTGGCATACGCTAACGGCAACCGCGCATTGACTGGGAAAAACGCAATGGAGAACAGCAACACGGCTGACACAGCGTATGGCACGGCCATCCATAAGAACCACGGCCGAACTTTACCAAAACGGGTTTGCGTTTTATCCACTAAGATACCAAAGATAGGACCGGCAAAGGCGTCAAAAATCCGAACCACCAAAAATAAAATACCGGTTGCCGCTAAGCTAATGCTCGCGACATCCGTATAGTAAAACATCAGGTAGTTTGTCGCTGCGACAAACACCAAGTTATTACCAAAGTCACTCATACCATAAGCAACTTTGTTTGCGACGGTTAATTTCTGTTCCATTTGAGTATCCTCCTCAATCAAGGCCAGCGAAAACGCTTACATTTTTAACCGCCCTTATTATAATCGCGATATTTTTTTATGTCAAGCGAACGCCATAAATATGTCATGAACTATTTATTTTTCCATTATAAGAAACATAAAACAAATATGGTTTGCGTTTGACATATTATCACAACGCGTTTACTATGAAGTCGTATTATAATTGCGATAAACTTAACGATAATTTGGAGGTCAGTCAATTGTCTACCCAACCACAGTATCTTGCCCCATTTTCAGTGCATGATTTCCCTGAAGATCAGACGCTGGTCCCTGGCGCCACAATCTTAATCGGTGATGACACACCAAAAATGCCCATGTGTTTCACGAATATCGTCTATGACGATCGCCAACCTGGCTTGGTGTTAGATATTCTTGTCCCACCGGTCTATATCCCCGAAACTGGCGTCAATGATCAGCGGCAATTCCCTTTAATTATTTGGATTCAAGGCTCAGCCTTTGCTACCCAAGAAATTGGCTTACGCTTACCCCACTTGGTCGACATTGCCCAACAAGGCTATGTTGTTGCTGCGGTGGCCTATCAGGGTAGTGATAAAGGTGGGACTTTCCCGTCCACGATTCAGGATATCAATGCCGCCATTGATTTTCTTGTCGCTCACGCCAAAGACTACCATATTGATCCTGACCAACTGGTACTTTGGGGTGAATCCTCTGGGGCTTACACTGCCATTATGACGGCAGCGACTCAAAATGATGCGGCTTTTTTTAAAACAGCGCCAAAAAACCGCACATTCCAGGCGGTGATTGACTTTTACGGCCCAACCCGCTTACAAGACTTGGATTTAGCACCATCTATTCAGGAACATCGTTCCGCCGATAGCTGGGTGGGCGCCTACTTTGGCCATCACGCCATCGATCCAACCGCTGATATCATGCAACAAGCTGATCCCGTCACGCATCTGCACGATGGCCTGCCACCATTTTTAATTTTTCATGGCACGTTAGATATGATTGTCCCCTTCCAACAAAGCGTCCT
Organism: Leuconostoc sp.; assembly: GCF_965300815.1. Lineage (NCBI taxonomy): Bacteria > Bacillati > Bacillota > Bacilli > Lactobacillales > Lactobacillaceae > Leuconostoc > Leuconostoc sp. Next base: position 700 of record NZ_CBDKZH010000013.1, on the reverse strand, counting down.
CCTCAAAAAGGCACTTGATGCCGTGAACGTGCCGAATCAATTTGTCACGATGCAAGGCAGCAACCACGGCACCGATGCTTTTTGGTCGCCGGCAGCCAAAGCAATTGTCCTGTCATTTTTAGCGGATCACACCACAAAAGCACCCACGTTACCCGTCACCGTTTAATCACACCATTTGGAGAAAATTATGGCTTTTATGACCCTGCATTACTTCTCAAATACGCTCAATAAAATGACTGAAGTCAACATCATCGTACCGGAAAGACGCGAGACTGATGGCACGGTCGCTTATGACCAACTGCATGCCCAACCGCTAAAAACGGTCTGGTTACTGCATGGTCTGTCTGGCGACGCAACCGATTGGTATCGCATGACCGGCTTAGAGCGTTATGCTACAGCGACTGGTTACGCGGTGGTCATGCCAAATGCCGATCGCAGTTTTTACAATAACATGGCCCACGGCCAACGCTACTGGGACTTTATCACGGCAGAATTACCCCAGCGATTACGCGCCCTGCTCCCACTGAGTAGCGCCCGCGAGGACAATGTCGTGATGGGAAATTCGATGGGTGGTTATGGCGCCTTAAAATGGGGACTGAATCAACCACAACATTTTAGCCGAATTGTGGCCTTATCTGCGGTGGTCGATTTAGCCGATTTCTACGAAAAACGCGCTATCTTTGCCATGCCTGATTTTAAT
>NZ_CBDKZH010000012.1:19668-22157 GCF_965300815.1 Leuconostoc sp. | reverse complement strand
AAATTGCCAATATGGCTTAATAATTGACAAGATCGCCCAGGGGACAACATTACCCGTTAAAGGCGCGACGTTTACCGTATCATCTTCAGATGGACAGCAGGTCATGACGGTTAAGGCGGGCCAATGCCAGTTGTTGACACCAGGCGACTACACCATTCAAGAAACTCAGTCACCCAGTGGGTTTCAAATGGCTAACACCACGTATCATTTAACGCTGACAGCAGACGGACAGTGGTTAAGTGATGGGAAAGCCATTACGGCAACCGTACCTGAATCAGACGGTGATGGCGTTAAGGACAGTTTTTCAATTGATCAGACATTATCGCATAATGCCAGTCAAACGAATGTTGTCAAATTAACGCAAAATAATCCCATTAAGCCATTCAAATTAGTGGTGAAAAAGACGGATGCCCAGACAACCCTACCTGTGTCAGGCGCAAAATTTGAGCTTAAAGCGCTAACGGGTGAGACGCTATCTCTTAAAGAAAACCGAAATGGCACAGCATTTACCGTGACGCACTTAACCCCAGGTACTTACACCTTGACCGAACGTCAAGCGCCTCAAGGTTACTTACGTGCCGAGCCGGTCGTGATGGTTATTTCGCCAGATAGTCGTGTTCAAGTGACCGGTGGGACTAAACAGTGGGTCACCAAGTTAACCAACGGTCAGACTGACAATCAGGTTACCTTGCAAGTTCAAAATCGGAATCAAGCCGTTTTGCCAAATACAGGGGGGGCAGGTCAGCTACCTTATTTGATTGTGGCTGGTGGTTTACTGAGTGTCGGTTTCTTGCTTCATTCGGGTTACCTGTATGGTCAACGTCGGAGGCAGAAAAATGATTAAAAAGATACTGTACTTTTTCACGGGTTGTTGCTTATTTGGTCTACTCAGTTGGCAATTTAATTGGCCAGTATTGGCACAAAATCAAACTGGTACGACCATTGCGTTGCAACATCAAGTTGTAAATCAGACCAAGCAACGGACACGCTTTGATGTGTATGACATGTCAAATTTGGCAGCGGCACATCGTCAGGATCCCCATTATAACCAGACGCTGAAAACACAAGCGCAGACCATTCAGACGATCATCCAAGACCAACATTTGGTGTTAGTTGATTCGCAAGTCACAGATGCATTAGGACAACTTGTGTTTCATGTACCGCAAGCAGGGGATAAGACTTATCTGATTGTGCAACGCCAGCCGGATACTATAACGCAAAATGGTCAAACCAATCAAGTGTTGGCTGATCCAATGGTTGTCAAAATGGCTGATTATGTCGGGTTGGCACAACCAGCACTGATTCAAACCAAGTCGACGGGTTTAAAACGCCAGCCATATTTTTTTAAGTATGGGCGAACGCAAAATAAAGGGGAAATCCCTTTGTCAGCGGTAGGTTTTGTGTTATATCAGCGCCGACAACGACAAAAATACTATCTGACGCAAACGGGTGATTGGTGTCAGAGCACTACACCCAAACAAGATTCGCGGGTTAAGAAGATTGTGTCAGATAGTCAAGGCTTGGTGATCCTGCAAGATTGCCAGTTACCAGCAGGTCGGTATTTTTTTGAGGAAGTTCAAACCCAACCAAATTATTTGATATCATCAGCCGCGCGAGCCATTCAGTTGGACGTACCCGTAGTAGCAGATAATACGCCACTATCACCGATGCGTTTGAATGGTGAGCCATTGTGGCAAACAGCTGCTGGTCAGTTACCCAATACGGTGATGACAACGGCTCAACCGCGCGTTATCAATGCACAAAAACAAGCAACCACGCAGTTACCAGCAACAGGACAAGCCAAGGCGATGATGTCCTTGGTTGGCCTAACTATTTTGGTCATGAGTTTTTTATTGTTAGCTGGGTTATACACGAAGAGAGGATTAAATCATGAAAAGTAGTATCTGGTCAAAACTGGTAGCCATTGGCTTATTGCCCATTTTGATCGCCACAATTGTCAGTGCGTTCAGTGGGACTGTATCTGCAGATACAACACCAAGTACAGTGACTGTCACCTTACACATGCGGGCATTTGAGACAGGCCAAGTCCCAGCTAACAAAGAAAATTCTGGTGTGATTGATAATGATTTTGGTGGGACGCCTTTAGCAAATGTCACCGTTACAGCGTATGATGTCACAACACAGTATTTACGGTTACGCCAAACGGGCCAAACTGCACAAAACGCTGTGGCAACAATGCAACAGGATGCGCAAAAAACTGTTCCAAGTTATGCGACGAAGTTGTCAGACGCGACAACGGGTCAAGATGGCAATGCGACGTTTGATAATTTAGCGGCCAAAGATGGTGACAAGGACAAGGTTTATTTGTTTTTAGAAACCAATTCTTCAAGTAATATTACACAACGTGCCACGCCGAGTGTTTTAGCTTTACCAATTTATCAACCTGGATCAGATATGCAGATTAACCCAAATATCCATATTTATCCTAAAAATGAACAGACGAACGCCTTTTCAAAAGATTTGACCGC
>NZ_CBDKZH010000012.1:14206-19568 GCF_965300815.1 Leuconostoc sp. | reverse complement strand
CAGCAACAACTGCAACGGCAAAAGATGGGAAAGGGTTTAGAATCACATTTAATCCAAAAACTGCCAGTATGGCAGCAATGGCAGGGAAACAGTTAGTTGTTGCCTACGATGCTACGTTAACGAAAGCGGCCGCACCAGAAAAAGGCTTGACGAACGCCGCTGCTTTCACCGTTGATCAGGAAGTGGTCACGACCGAAGGGGATGGGTTAAAAATTTACACTGGCGGTGCTACCTTTGTTAAGGTGGACAAACAAAGTCAAGCCAGGCTGGCTGGGGCTGTTTTCCAATTAGTCAAAGTTGATCAGCAAGAAAACATCATAGCTTATGCGAATCAAGCTGCCGATGGCAGTTACCAGTGGGGAACAAGTGCCAATCAGGCCACAAGATATGTGACGGATTCACAAGGAATGTTGCGCTTGCAAAATTTGATCTATTCGGCAAAGTTACCGAATAACCAACACTATGCCTTGCTTGAAATACAAGCACCAACGGGTTATGCACGTTTGGCAAAACCAGTACCGTTTAATGTGATCAAAGGCAGTTATGCGACTGCGCAAACCATGACCATTGAAAACACCAAAAAAGGCTTGCTACCAGATACTGGTGGTGTTGGCGTTTATATTTTCTTCGGTATGGGCGTGATATTGATGGCTGGTGCTGTTTGGTGGTATAAAAAACAACACACGGTCTAATGTGTGAACCAGAAAGATGACGTTATGACAATGGCACAAAACCACCGACCAGATTGTTTTCGGTGGGTATTTGCTGGTATTTTTATTCTTGGCTTTTTGATTGCGACTTATCCATTTTATGTCAGCGCAATCAATCATTTTATCGATCAGCAACGGTTAACGCCCTTAGCACGACAACAACAGAAAACTAGTCAGCCGAGTCAACCAAACGATCACGGCGACGAGGTGGCAGATCCGTTTGCAAATGCCGCCCCGTCACAACAAATTGCTTTAAAACAACAATTGCTTGGTAGTATTACAGTGCCAAGTATTGCGTTGCATACGCCACTATTTAAAACCACCAACGAGGTGACCTTAACCTATGGGGCAACCGTGTTACAAAATATGGATAGTCCAACTGGTGGGGTTGGGACGCATTGTGTCATTGCGGGGCACCGTGGCTTGGCTTCAAGAGTGCTATTTACCAATCTTAATCGGGTTAAGTCAGGGGATATTGTGATTTTAACGCTTGGGGATAAAAAATCAGCTTATCAAATTTTTATGACCCAAGTGGTGCGACCGGCTGATTTTCAGGTGCTACAACGTCAACCTCAGCAGGACTTGCTGACATTAGTGACGTGTACGCCGGATATGATCAAATCACATCGCCTACTGGTGACGGGCAGGCGCGTGCCGTATCAGCCGAGCTTTCAGAAAAAAATCACACAAACGATTCAGTCAGAAAATCTTAAGCAAGCTGGTATATTACTAGTCTTTGGAGTGGCACTTGGCGGTCAAATCTGTTGGTTTTGGTGGCGTTGGCGACGATCAGCTTGATACCCGATGGCTCTTGCTGACTGCCAAAAGTTAATGGGCAACACGGATAGGGGGAAAAGGCAATCGGCTCATGAGCTGTCGCCTTTTTTTCAAGCAAAATGATACAATAATAACATGATGACACCGGTTGACAATGTGGATATTTTACCAGGCGTTGGCCCAAAACGCCTAACGGCTTTGCATGACCTTGATATTTTTACCATTGAAGATTTATTGGGGTATTTTCCGTTTCGCTATGAGGATTTAGGTGAGCGGCGGCCGTCCGAAACTTTGGATGGCGAGAAGGTCACCTTCAAGGGGGTGGTGAGTGCTCCCCCAGTGGTGACACGTTTTGGCAAGAAAACGCAAACGCGCTTTGGCTTACTAATTGAACACGAAAATGTTCGTGTGACGTTTTTTAATCAGCCTTGGTTAGCCCAAAATATCGCTGTTGGTCAGGAAGTGGCCGTGTATGGGACGTATAATGCTGCGAAAGCAGCACTAACGGGCATGAAAATGATTAATGCCACGGCAAATGCTTTGGATCCAATTTATCCGGCCTCTAAACAAATTACGGCAAAAACTATTCGGCATTTAGTCGAATTGGCCTGGGCGGATGTCCGTGGGACGATGCCGGACCTCGTGCCACTTAGTTTACGGCAGAAGTATCGGTTATTAGACCGCAATACCCAAATTGAACACATGCATTTTCCCACTGATATGCCAGCTGCAAAAGCAGCACGTCGGAGTGCAGCCTTTGAGGAATTCTTCATTTTTCAAATGCGTTTGCAACTGTTGAAGTTAGCGGATCAAAAATTTGCGGGTGAAGGCATTGCCTATGATGCGCAAGCGCTCAAAAAGTTTGAGGCAGGACTACCATTTACACTAACTGCTGCGCAAAAAAAGGTGATTGCGGAAATTTTGCAAGACCAGCATCGGCCACGGCACATGAATCGTTTACTACAAGGGGATGTTGGTTCCGGAAAAACAGTGGTGGCGGCCATGGCTATGTATGCCGTCGTGACGGCAGGGCTACAAGCTGCCATTATGGCACCAACGGAAATTTTAGCGCAACAACACGCGTTGAATTTAGCACAGTTATTTGATCGTGCGGGTGTGCAGCTACGCATTGAGCTGCTGACTAGTGGTTTGCGGGCTGCGGCGCGACGACAGATTCTAGAAGATCTTGAGAACGGCGAGATCGATATTTTAGTTGGCACACATGCGTTGCTACAACCAGACGTGGCATTTCATCATTTAGGACTGGCAGTCATTGATGAACAGCATCGTTTTGGCGTGAACCAACGAGCTGCGTTACGTGAAAATGGGGTTAATCCAGATATTTTGGCGATGACGGCGACCCCTATTCCACGCACATTGTCGATCACGGCTTACGGTGAGATGGATGTATCCATTATTGACCAATTACCTAGTGGCCGTAAAGCTATTGAAACTAAACGACTCAGTCATAATCAGTTAGATGCCGCTTTGGCATTTGTGAAACAACAACTGGATGACGGGGCACAAGCCTACATCGTGACACCTTTGATTGAAGAATCGGAGTCACTGGATGTGCAAAATGCGACCGCTATGTATGAAGCGATGCAGTTAGAGCTACCAGAATATACGATTGGCCTATTACACGGCCGCTTATCAAATGATGAAAAAAAGCAGTTAATGGCTGATTTTAAGGCGAATCGGATTCAAGTTTTGGTGGCCACAACTGTAATTGAAGTTGGGGTGGATGTGCCCAATGCCAGCATTATGTTGATTTTAGATGCCGATCGCTTTGGGTTAGCGCAACTGCATCAATTGCGTGGCCGTGTGGGTCGTGGTAGTCGGCAATCGTATACGTTGTTGATAGCGGACCCTAAAACCGATTACGGCACAGCCCGTTTAGATGCGATGGTGGCGACGACTAATGGCTTTGTTTTGGCGCAAAAAGATTTGGAATTACGTGGTTCTGGGGATATTTTAGGCACCAAACAGTCCGGTGTCCCAGAATTTGTTGTGGGTGATCCAATCAAGGATCTGACGATGATGGAAATTGCGCAACAGGAAGCGATTGCGTTAGTGAGTCAGGAAAATTGGGACCAACAGCCAGAAAACCAAGCGTTAGTCGCTTATTTATCACGCACGATGGCGCGCTATCGCCATTTTGATTAAGCGAAGTGAAAGAAAAGCTGATTTAGGAGATACCTCCCGATCGCTAAACCACTTGATACGCCCATGATGGTGCAATATCAATAGATTAAAGCGCAATATCCATATGCGTTCTTTTTTTATCGATTAGGTGATTTTTACGAATTATTTGAAGAAGATGCCATTCAAGGGGCAAAATTGCTGGAATTGACGTTAACAGCGCGGAATAAAAATTCAGAAAATCCGGTGCCGATGGCCGGTATCCCCCATCATGCGGCGCAAAACTATATCGATATTTTAGTTGATCAGGGACATAAGGTTGCCATTGTGGAGCAAATGGAAGATGCTGCCGCAGCCAAAGGCATGGTGAAACGTGACGTTGTCCAACTGATTACACCAGGGACAAAGTTATCGGGTGGGGCTGGTTCAGATAAACAAAACAATTATTTGGCGGCCGTATTACCGGATGGTCGGGCTTGGGCCATGGCTTATATTGATTTATCAACTGGTGAGTTGAAAGCCACAACCAGCCAACAATTTAATGATATCGTGGATGAATTGCGGTCGTTGGAAGTGAAGGAAGTCGTTTTGCGCCAAAATGATCCCGAAACGATCAAGCAACAAATGGCAACGCAATTGGGCGAGCATGGGTTAGTTATCTCAACGAAAGCGGAAGTAGCACCGTCCGCAACGATTAGTTTTTTGACGCAAAATCTCACGCATCCGCTAGAAGTTGCGGTCACGACGATGCTGTTAGGGTATATTTTTGATACCCAACGTCGTAATCTCGAGCATATTGTGCCTGCGGAAAGTTATGAACGGCTAGCTTACCTGAAATTTAATCAAGATACTCGGATTAATTTGGATTTAGTTGAAAATACCCGCACCAAAAAACGGGCAGGCTCATTACTGGGGTTAATTGACGAGACGCACACGGCAATGGGTGGTCGTTTATTGAAGCAATGGGTGTTGAAGCCGTTACGCGTGCAAGCTGATATTGAGGCGCGCCTAGATCTTGTGCAGGCTTTCCAAGCCGACTTTTTTACCCGAGGCACGTTACAAGATCATTTGAAGTCTGTCTATGATTTAGAACGTTTGGCAGCACGTGCAGCGATGGGGACCATGAACGCGCGTGAACTCGTCCAGTTAAAACGTTCATTACACGCAATTCCGGCGATAAAAGCGACTTTAGCAGAATCGGACAGTTTACTTCAGGCAGTTGGGCAGCAACTCGATGATATGGGCGACTTAGCCACTTTAATTGATGATGCCATTATGGACGAACCGCCAATTAGTGTGCGCGAAGGCAACATCATTAAAAATGGTTTTGACGCCAAAATTGATGACTATCGTCAAGTGCTCACCGATAACCAGCAGTGGCTGGCGCAATTGGAAGCCGACGAACGCGCTGCGACTGGGATTGGGTCGTTGAAAGTCGGGTATAATAAGAACTTTGGTTACTTTATCGAAGTGACCAAAGCCAATATTGGGAAATTAGCGGAAAATCGGTATGAACGCCTGCAAACTTTGACCAATGCAGAACGTTTTGTCACGCCTGAATTGAAGGCACATGAGCGGTTAATTATTGAAGCCCAAGCCAAGCAAACCGAACGTGAGTATGATTTGTTTGTCACCGTTCGTGACCATGTGAAGGCTGAGATTGGACGTTTGCAGACATTAGCTCAGCAAGTCGCCCGTTTAGACGTGCTGGCGGCGTTAGCTGATGTTGCGGA
>NZ_CBDKZH010000012.1:0-14106 GCF_965300815.1 Leuconostoc sp. | reverse complement strand
ACAACAATTGCTAGCGCAACTAGATCAGTTGGATATTTTAAACATGACACCGATTGATGCGATGAATGCATTGCATACCTTGAAGAAAATGCGACAGTAGGAGGCGTGCCACGTTGCACGGACGTTAAATGGGAAAAATACACGAACTCTCAAACTTATTAGCGAACCAAATCGCAGCGGGTGAAGTAATCGAACGACCGGCTAGTGTCGTCAAAGAATTAGTTGAAAATGCGATTGATGCTGGGGCTACCCAAATTGATGTGGTGGTTGAAAATGCCGGCCAATCACTGATTCGTGTCGTGGACAATGGCACAGGTATTGATCCAGAAGATGTGCCCTTAGCGTTCACGCGGCACGCCACCAGTAAGATTACGGATCGGCATGATTTATTTAATATTGTCTCGCTGGGATTTCGTGGAGAAGCGTTGCCGTCCATTGCCGCTATTGCCGATGTGACGCTGAACACGACAACTGAGACGGCGCCTGCAGGTGTGATGTATCACATCAAGGGTGGGAAGAAAGTGCAGGTGACCCCAGCCAATGGCCGCCGTGGGACTGTGATTTCAGTTCGTGATTTGTTTTATAATACACCGGCTAGATTGAAATACCTCAAACGCCCACAAACAGAATTATCACGTATCACTGATATTATGAATCGGTTGGCATTGGCCTATACGAATATTGCATTTACCGTCACAGCTGATAACAGGCCCTTATTAAAAACCACTGGCAATGGCAATCAGCAACAGGTAATTGCGGCGATTTACGGGCGTGATGTGGCCCAAAAAATGTTAGCGATTGCTGGTGAAGATGATACATTTAATATCACTGGCTTTGTGTCCTTACCAGAATTAACGCGCGGGTCACGTGAGTATTTGACGGTACTAATTAACGGTCGCTTTATTAAAAATTTTGCCGTTTCTAATGCAATCATTCGCGGCTATGGTTCTAAGTTGATGGTCGGGCGTTTTCCGATGGGCGTCATCAATATCAATACGGATCCCTTATTGATTGATGTCAATGTCCATCCGCAAAAATCAGAAATCCGTTTAGCTAAGGAAGAAGAACTGGCAACGTTACTCGTTGAGACGATTAAGGCACGTTTAGCCCAAGAAAATTTAATTCCAGATGCCTATGAAAATTTGTATGGTCAGCAGTCGGTCATCACCGCACATGATCGACCAACACCGCAACAGCAACCTACCCAACAAGCACCGTGGGTAACGGCCAGTGATACCGTCATCCAACCAACTGAACCCGTCAAGGCAAGCGAGACAGCAACTGATCGCTCAGCACAGGTGATTCATATTACGAATTGCACTCAACTCACCAGTGACGCTGTGCAAGCATTTGCGACAAAATACGCCAATGAACCGGCACTAACTGTCTTTGAACAACCGGCGGTGGTCAATCAGGTGACAGAACCAGTAATGCCGTATCAAGCACCGACCGAAAAGGTTGTTCAGGAAACGTTGGACGTCACACCAGCACGGCCGAGTGGCTTTCCAAACTTGGCTTACATTGGGCAAATGCATGGGACTTTTCTCTTTGCACAAAATGAGACCGGCTTATTTTTAATTGATCAACACGCCGCACAGGAACGGGTTAATTATGAATACTATCGTGACATCATTGGTGATGTGTCAGCTGATCAGCAGCGGCTACTCGTCCCAATTACCTTGAATTACGCCACCTCAGATATGCTAAAAATCGCTGACTATGCAGCCGATTTAGCTGCTGTTGGGTTACATCTAGAAACATTTGGGCCCAATACACGCATTGTCCGAGAGCATCCGACGTGGTTTGCCATAAACCAGGTGGCCGAGACGATTCGTGAAATGATTGATTGGTTACTTCGTGATGGGCATCTGACCGTAGCTGAATTTCGTGAACGGACGGCGATTATGATGAGTTGTAAGCGGGCCATTCGGGCTAATATGCATTTATCAGATAGCCAAGCACGCACCTTGCTGGAAACATTATCACAAGCTGAAAACCCGTATAATTGCCCACATGGTCGTCCCGTGTTGACACAATTTACGTTAACTGAGATGGAAAAAATGTTTAAGCGCATTCAAGATGCGCATGAAAAATGGGAAACCTACGATAACCATCCATACTAAACGCAGCGCAGATTTGCGCGGTACATACTAGGAGAAACATTATGAATAATAACGATATTATCATTCGTTTACGTTACGCACTTAATATTAAAAAGACTGACATGCTTAAAATTTTTGAATTGGGTGGCATCACGCTTGATGAAGCGCAATTGACAGCGTTGCTCACCAAGCAAGCCGAAGGAACACCACGTGATGAAAAGGTTGATATGCATACTTTAGAAGCCTTTATGAATGGCTTGATTATTTCACAGCGTGGCCAGAAAATCGGGGCTGATCTCAAGCCAGTGCCACCAACTTTTGATATGACAAAAGAAGATGACATCAATAACGTTGTCATGAAAAAGCTGAAAATTGCGATGTCTTACACCAGTGACGATTATCTTGGCTTTTTAGAAACGGCAGGCATTACCATTTCCAATAACGAGCTAAGTGCCGTCTTGCGCCGGCCAGATCACCGCAATTATAAGCCAGCAGGGGACCGTTACCTGCGCAATATTTTAAAGGGCATGGCCATGACTTACCGACCAGAAGATGTTAAAAAAACAGCGCGTTAAACGTATTGTAAGCGGTTTCTATTCCGTGTAAAATGGAGATAAGGCACAAGACTTGGAGGAAGTAAGTATGACAGAACGTACCTTTATGATGATCAAGCCAGATGGTGTACAACGTGCTAAAGTTGGTGAAATCATTCGCCGTATTGAGGCCAAGGGCTATCGGATTGTGGCCATGAAGATGTTAACGCCAACACCAGAATTGTTGGCGCAGCATTACGCAGAACATGTTGATAAGCCTTTTTATCCTGATTTGGTCACTTATATGACGTCTGGTCCAGTCGTTGCCATGATTGGTGAAGGTGATGAAATCATCGCTGGTTGGCGGAATATGATGGGCGCTACTGATCCAACTAAAGCCTTGCCTGGTACAATTCGTGGTGACTTAGCACGTGCTTGGGATGCTGCCGCTATTATGAATCTGGTCCATGGGTCAGATAGTGAAGCCGCAGCCAAGCGTGAAATTGCGCTCTGGTTTGATTAATCCAAAAAAGCTTGACTTAGCCAAGTGGCGATATGTCAAGCTTTTTTTGTGCAATGTGCGTGGTGAGGCGCAAAGTTTGGTAGAATAGAACTATAGATTCGGAGTTGAGATTTAGAAAATGACAATAGATAATATTACAATATTAAAAAATCAACCACTAGCGCCTTATGCCCACACCCAGGTGGGCGGCGTGGTGGATTATTTAGCAATCCCTAAAACACTGGCCGAATTACAAGCTTTGCTGGCTTGGGCGCGGTCAGCCCAATACCCAATTCATGTTTTTGGCCGTTTATCTAATTTAGTGGTACGCAATGGTGGACTACGCGGTTTGGTAATTTTATTGCACGAATTGCGCGATATTCAAGTTAGTGGTGAGACAATCACTGCTGATGCCGGCGCTGATTTAATTCTTGTGACAGAAATTGCTCTGGAACATGGGTTGACGGGGATGGAATGGGGCGCAGGGATTCCTGGCTCAGTTGGTGGTGCCATCTTTATGAATGCTGGGGCTTATGGCGGACAAACCGACATGGTTGCCACGTCGGTGACAGCCATTATGCCAGATGGGTCATTGCAAACTTTTGCAGCAGATGCGCTGAATTTTGGGTATCGTCAATCCGTTTTCCAAGAAAATGGGGGCGTGATTGTCAGCGCGACGTTTACACTTCAGTCAGATGAACCAACGGCTATTCAAGCACGCATGGATGACAATAATTTCCGTCGCGCCAATAAGCAACCGTTGAATTATCCGTCTAATGGGTCGGTGTTTAAGCGACCAACGGGTTATTTTGCGGGGAAGTTAATTATGGATTCCGGTTTACAAGGAACACGCGTCGGCGGCGTTGAAGTGTCAAGAAAACATGCCGGTTTTATGGTCAACGTTGCCAATGGCACAGGTAATGATTATGAAGATTTAATCCATTTGGTGCAAGCGACCGTTAAAGAAAAATACGGGGTAACACTGGAGACAGAAGTACGTATTATAGGAGAAAGATAAACGATGTGGATACTTGAATTGGTCGTTATTCTGATTGTTTCAGTGACTTTCTCTAATATTATTTCGCACTTTGTGCCGGAAGTGCCGATTAGTCTTTTTCAAATCGTGATTGGGTTATTCTTATCATTATTGTTAGGGGTTAATGTCGACATTGACGCGCATTGGTTCATGTTATTGTTTGTGGCGCCGTTGCTTTATAATGATGCCTGGCGCTTTCCAAAACGTGAATTATGGGAGCTACGTGGTCCCATCTTAGGAAATGCTATCCTGTTAGTCCTACTCACCACGTTAATTGGTGGGTACTTTATTCACTTGTTGATGCCACAATTGCCAAACTCTGTAGCGTTAGCGTTGGCAGCCGTGGTATCGCCAACTGATCCGGTGGCGGTACAAGCCATCGCTAAACGTGTTAGATTACCAGAAAGTGTCTTACATATTGTCGCTGGTGAAAGTTTGATTAACGATGCGAGTGGTTTGGTGAGTTTTAACACGGCCATTAAAGCCACGGTAGTCGGGACATTTTTAATCGGGCAAGCGGTGACGAACTTTTTCTGGATGACCTTCATGGGGCTTATTGTTGGTTTAGCCTTAGGGAGTCTGCTCAGTTGGTTGCGCGATACGTTCGATCGCGTCGGCTTAAATGATGTCGTGTTTCATACAGTGATGACGCTGTTAGCACCATTTTTGATTTATTGGACAGCTGAAGCTGTTTTCCATGCCTCAGGCGTCATTGCCGTAGTAGCTGGTGGGGTGCTGACTAAAATCTTAAGTGATCAGCATATCAACGCGCGGCATCCAGAAATTTCGGTGACGGCGGTTCGTACGTGGGAAATCTTCGTGTATTTGCTCAACGGGATTATTTTCGTGCTGTTGGGGATTGGGTTGCCGCCCATTGTGGTGGCGGTTGTCAAAAACGCACAAATCCATACCGGACAAGCGATTCTCTATGGTGTCATTGTTTGGCTGATTATTTTTACCATTCGGACATTATGGACGTATGGCAATCAGGTCGTGTGGTATCTGCGCAACCGCGATCAAAAACCAACGGTTAAAATGGCCATTATTTCTGGTCTAACGGGTGTTCGTGGGGCGGTGACGATGGCGGCGGTTATGACTGTCCCAGCCGTTATTCAAGATGGTTCGGCATTTCCACAGCGAGATTTGTTGATTTTCATTGCGGCGGTTGTCGTGATTGTTAGTTTATTAGTCGCGACGATTATGTTACCAATTGTCACGAAAGTCCGGTCATCACACGACTTTACGCAGCCAGAAATTTCTGATGCTGAGTTACCGGAGACGGGCGAAGGCCGTGAAGCTGAATTATCAGAATCACGCGCACGTATTTTTGCCATCCAAGTAGGTATTGCAACATTGCGTGAGCAACAAAATGATACCAATCGCGCTGTGGTTTATGAATTGATTACGCGGAAGCAAGCCACAATCGCCCAAATTCGCGAACAGCTTATGGGCGAAAAAGCTGAGGATGTTCAGTTTGATAACTCAGAGTTACGGCGAATTGCTTTGGATGCGCAACGCAATCGGTTGCAGCAATTATTGGTTGAAGAGAAAATTTCAATCTTAATTTTCTCCATTCAATCTCGGCGCCTAGAACGCTTAGAAAAATTAATTGGTGCGGATAAAAAGTTTGATAACTCTGCGCATTGGGTCCGTATTTTAACACGACGAGCTTTGCGTAGTGTCCGGATTTGGTTGTCCGATGAATCAAACAAACAGTTCAAAGCGGAAACCTCATTAGCGATTCGTGAGATGGCTAAGGCTGCGATTAAGGCGTTGTCGCAACACATGGAAAAGTACGATGGTGATACTGTTTTGCACCGTATGGAAAGACAAAATGCTTATGAGCTGATTGTGGTTTACCGCTATCAGATTGAACACGAAAAACATCCCGATACACCAGAACAGCGTGAATTAGATGATAAACAGCGCATGGAACTTGAATTACTCGCTTTAAATGCCCAACGTGAAACGATTCAAGATCTTTACGAACAAGGCCGGATTACACGTCAAGCGGGGATCAATATCCGCCAATTTATCAACTATGCGGAAACAGTAGCGCTAGCAGGTAAAAACGAAGAATAGGGCAACACCGTTCATCGTATTGTTGCCGTCAAGTTATTGCTTAAAATTCAGTAAAGGAAAACCTATGCTATCGTACTTAACCATGTCCAACCTCATGCACGCGGTTGATATTATTATTATTTGGTTCTTACTCTATAAGATTATTCAGTTTGTTGAAGGCACGCGTGCACTCCAAATTTTATTTGGCGTCGGGGCAATTATTTTGGTCAAAGTAGTGAGTTGGTATTTAGGCCTCACAACTTTGTCGTGGGTCATGGATCAATTGATTACTTGGGCGCCAATTGCCTTGGTGGTGATTTTTCAGCAAGAAATTCGTCGCGGTCTGGAAACGTTAGGGCGTGGCTTGACGCTACGACGATCGCATGTTGACAATGCAGAAGAAAATCAACTGATCAAAAGTTTAGATGATGCGCTACAATATATGTCAAAACGGCGTATCGGGGCCTTAATTACAATTGAGCGTGAGACGCAACTGGATGATTACATTAAAACAGGTATTAAGTTGGATGCGGCAATTTCTGGGCAATTACTGATTAATACGTTTATTCCTAATACGCCACTGCATGATGGTGCCGTGATTATTAGTAAAGATCGTATTGCTGCCGCTGCCGCTTATTTGCCACTGTCTGAAAGTGTCCGAATTCCCAAAGAATTAGGCACACGTCATCGTGCCGCGGTTGGTATTTCGGAAGCCAGTGATGCCATTACGGTGGTAGTGTCGGAAGAAACCGGTGAAATATCCATCACGCAAAACGGCGATTTATTGCGCCGTATGGATCAGGAAAGCTACCTTAATTTCTTCAAACATCAGTTCTTGGCATCCGATGAAGATTTGGCAGCTAGAAAACACTGGTGGCAAAAGAAAGGGAGGTCGGCGTCATGAAAAAAGTTGGCCAGTCAAAAATTGTTAACCTTGTGATTTCGTTGGTAATCGCAATTCTCCTCTCAGCGTATGTGTTAAGCACAAAAACGGCGAGTCTCACGTCTAATGGGTCGGATAATTTTTCGACGTTGATACCGGAAAAAAAGGCGACTTTAAAAGTCCCATTGAATTTACAATTTGATAGTGATAATTATGTTGCTGTCGGTGCACCGGCAACGGTCGACGTTGACATTGAAGGGTCAGGGGCTTTAATTTCCGCTACCCAAAGTCGTAATGATATTCAAGCTAGTGCCGATCTACGTGGCCTAAAACCAGGGAAACATACGGTGACGGTTGCGTTACGCGGCGTGAATGCGTCATTGACATCTACGGTAACCCCACAAAAGATTACGGTCACGATTGCCAAGAAGGCCGCTGTGACTTTACCAATTCACGTCAACTATGATCAAAGTAAAATTGCCCAAGGTTACACGGTCAGTGAAGTGGTCAGTGATCCGAAGCGCGTGACGATCAGTGGGCCAAAGACAAATGTGGATGCGGTTGAGACAGTCGCCGCACAAGTGGCATTACAGTCAGGGATTAAAGATACGGTAATTCAGGTTGTCCGTTTGGTGGCTTATGATAAGGATGGTCATGTGGTTGAAGTGAATTTCGACCAAAGGTCAACGACTGTGACAATGGTGATTACACCAGCAGACAGTAAGAAATTATCACTGACACCAACGCTTAAAAATGCCGGTAGCAACAAATATCAAGTCACATTTGATCCAAAAAATGTGACGGCCTATGGTGCTTCTGATATACTTAATGCTATGAGTGATCTGAGCGTGCCGATTGATATCTCGCAAGTTCAAGGTAACGGTACATTGACAGTGACGTTACCGGCGATTGCCGGCATTGTCCGTTATGATGTCAAATCTGTAACGGCACAAGTGACACAAGTCATGGATGGGGATCAGAGTAGTAGTTCATCTTCTGCGACGAGTGCCTCGTCTTCCAGCCATTCAACGAATTAAAAAGAACAGGACAAAACAATGTCAGAAATTAAATTAAAATATTTTGGAACAGACGGTGTGCGTGGTATTGCCAATGACACGTTAACGCCAGAATTGGCTTTCCGTCTCGGACGTGCCGGTGGTGCTATTTTGACACGCCACGCACAAGATGATAAGAAGCCAGTTGTTATTGTTGGCCGTGATACACGTATTTCAGGTGAAATGCTGCAACAAGCCATTATTGCTGGCTTCTTGTCAGTTGGAATTGATGTGTTGCGTTTAGGTGTGATTACAACACCAGCGGTGGCATTTTTGGTGCAAAACCTTGAAGCCGATGCCGGTGTCCAAATCACCGCTTCACATAATCCAGCAGCTGATAATGGGATTAAATTTTTCGGTAATGATGGCTTCAAATTATCCGATGAACTCGAATTTGAGATTGAACAATTGCTAGATAGTCCAGTCGATGATTTGCCACGCCCGAGTGCAGCCGGTTTGGGCGTTGTGAATAATTACCCAGAAGGCGCTTTGAAGTATTTGAGCTTTTTGCAAAAAACAATTCCAACTGATTTGGAAGGGATGCGTATTGCGCTTGACGGCGCTAATGGAGCAACGAGTGGGTTGCTGGCGCATTTGTTTGCTGATTTAAATGCTGACTTTGTGATGATGGGAACGGAACCAAATGGGCTCAACATCAATGACGGTGTCGGCTCAACTCATCCAGAAGCATTGGCAGCCTTTGTGACTGAAAATGACGTTCAGGTTGGCTTGGCTTTTGATGGCGATGGTGATCGGCTGATTGCGGTTGATGAAAATGGTGAGATTGTCGATGGTGACAAGATTATGTACATCACAGGGAAGTTTATGGATGCACAGGGTCGCTTGAAGCACCATACTGTGGTTTCAACTGTGATGAGTAATATTGGTTTTTACAAGGCATTGTCTGAACACGGCATGACGAGTGTGAAAACGGCTGTGGGTGACCGTTATGTCATGGCTGAGATGCTGGCATCTGGTTACAACCTCGGTGGTGAACAATCAGGGCACATTATTTTCAGTGACTGGGCAACAACGGGTGATGGCTTGCTCACAGCACTGCAACTCCTTTATGTCATGAAAGAAACTGGCAAGAAGCTATCAGAATTGGCCGCTGAAGTCCAAATTTACCCACAAAAGTTAGTCAACATTCCAGTTGCGGATAAAATTGCGATCCAACAAGATCCAGCAGTGATCGCAAAGATTGCCGAAGTGGAAATGAAAATGGCTGGTGATGGTCGGGTGCTTGTCCGTGCATCAGGAACTGAGTCACTCTTACGCGTCATGGCTGAAGCCCCAACAGTTGAACAAGTTGATGAATACGTTGAAGAAATCGCAGCAGTTGTGCGTGCACGTGCCAACGGTTAAGATAAAGGAAGTCCCAAGTTTGTGATAAACAGAGGGCTTTTTTTGTTATAATAAAGTATCAAACTATGACTTCAAAGGATAAAATCGTGTCACAAGACAGTTTTAAACAATACTTACGGACCGAATTCAATATTGTATTTCATGATGAGGACTTATTACTAGAAGCGCTCACTCAGCGTAACTACCTGAACGAACATCCGAACGAACCAGGTCGGGACTACCAGCGGTTAGAGTTTTTAGGTGATTCGGTGATGCAAGTCTCAGTTGCCGAATATTTGTTTAAGCGCTATCCCGATTGGCATGAAGGGCAATTAACCGAAATGCGTATTGCCATGGTACAGACACGATCATTCGCCCATTTCTCACGTTTAGTGCATTTGAACGAAGCTGTGCGCTTGGGTAAAGGTGAGGAAATGTCTGGTGCGCGTGAACGTGACTCGTTGTTGGAAGATATCTGGGAAGCCTTTATCGGCGCATTGTATTTGGATCAAGGGGCAGACGCCGTGCAAGAATTTTTAGAGCGCACGTTATTTGCTGCCATTGATACCGGCTTTTTTGATCACTTTATTGACTTTAAAAGTCGCTTACAAGAGAAGTTGCAAGTGAACGGTGCGGTCGTCATTGATTACCAGACAGAACGTGAGCAAGCCATGGCTGATAAAACACAGGTATTTGAAGCGAGTGTCTCTGTTGATGGGCATGAGTTGGCCCGCGGGACTGGCAAGTCGATTAAAGATGCAGAAAAGGCTGCGGCCCGTGCAGCCTTAAAACTATTGGAAGAAAAATAAGCTTATGAAACTTAAATCCCTTGAAATCAGTGGCTTTAAGTCTTTTGCTGATAAAACGGTTATTGAATTTATGCCAGGCATGACTGGCATTGTGGGACCAAATGGTTCTGGAAAATCAAATATTATCGAAGCGATTCGCTGGGTAATGGGTGAACAGAGTGCCAAAGATTTGCGCGGTACCAAAATGGCAGACATCATTTTTGGTGGGACCAATACCCGACCCGCTTTAAATCGGGCCGAGGTCTCGATGACTTTTGATAATACCGATCACTATATCAAATCAGATTTTAGTGAAATTCGTATCACCCGTAAATTGTATCGCTCCGGTGAGAGTAGCTATCAAATTAATGGCGTGGAAAGTCGTTTGCGAGATATTCATGAACTATTTATGGATACTGGCTTGGGACGGGAAAGTTTTTCAATTATTTCACAGGGTCGGGTGGAAAGCATTTTTAATGCTAAACCAGAAGACCGTCGCAGTATTATTGAAGAAGTCGCGGGTGTTTATCAATATAAACAAAATAAACAACGCGCACAAAAGGAATTACAACAAACAACTGATAATTTAGCGCGCGTGGCCGACATTATTCATGAAATTGAAGGCCGAATTGAACCCTTAGCTGAACAATCTGCGCAGGCAACCGATTATATCGCCCAAAAAGCGCGTTTTGACACGTTAGATCGTCTTCGGTTAGCGCTGACACAACAAGCATTAGTTGAACAAAAGGCGCAAGCGACGGCTGAACTCACCCGCCAAGATGCGCAAGTGAACCACACTAAAACAACTGTCGATGCGCTCAATCAAACCTTAGTGCAAAAACGGCAAGCCCGCGTCAATGAACAAAAGACGCGAGATGCCTTGCAAGCCACTATTTTGCAAGAAACGCAAGCCCGTGAGCGACTGATTGGGGCACAAAACCTCAGTTCTCAGCAGCTTGAAACCCTACAGGGAAAAATTGCTGACCAGCAAGTTCGCGCACAAGAGATTGCTGAACGTGTGACCGATCTTGACGCACAACTGCAAGCGGTGACGGCACAACAAACGGCCCTAACGCAGAAACGCCAAGCGTTAAAACGACAACTGACTGCTTTTGACAACCAAGCATCTGCGACCCAACAAGCAACGCTTGAAGCTGACCTTGAGAAAAACCGGCATGCATATATCCAAACAATGCAAACCATTGCCGCCTTACATAATGCGTTACAACATGATGACAAGACGCAACAAGCATTGCAGAGTCGGCAACAAATTCTCCAGCAACGGTTACAACAGGAAGTGGCGAAGCACGAAGAATTGTTGGCAGCTACTGCCGGTGACACACCAACAACAGCCGATGACAGCGATCTGACGGTCTTGTCAATAGAGGTTACCAAGCTCAAGCAACAATTGGCCCAAGCAACGCAAAGTTATCAACAAACTGAAAAGCAATGGTATGCGGCCCTAAATGATTTAAATAAGGCTAAAAGTCAACGCGATGCATTGCATGCGTTAGATGAGTACGCTGGCTTTTATCAAGGTGTCCGGGCGGTCATGCAACCAGCGGTTCGAGCAAAGTTTCCAGGGATCCAAGGGGTGGTTGCTGAATTGTTAGCAGTACCAAGTGACTATACCAAAGCGATTGAAACCGTCCTTGGTGGCGCCTTGCAGCAAATCGTGGTGGATACAACTGACACAGCAAAGCAGGTGATTCGTTATTTGACGCAAAAACGGGCGGGACGGGTCACAATTTTACCCATCGATACCATTAAGCCACGGCGTTTGACTGGTATTGAGCGTATTAAAGAGATGCCAGGCTTCGTTGGGATTGCAGAAGATTTGGTTACGATGCCGGCAGGTATGGCGGGTATTAGCGGTAATTTATTGGGCAATACCGTTGTGGCAGCCACACTAGATGACGCGACGCAAATCGCACGAGCGGGTCAATATCGTTTCCGCGTGGTGAGCCTTGATGGCCAAGTCGTTAATGCTGGGGGCTCGCTAACTGGTGGGGCCAACCAACAACGTGGGGCAACAATTTTAAGTCGTCAGACGGAATTGAAGCAACTCACGGCCCGTGTGGATGAATTAGCCACGCAAGCCCAAACGCTTGAACAACAACTACAAGCACAGCGCGCCACTGGTGACCAGCTACGCGAAGCTTTGCAGACGGCTGAGACCGCGTTCGCCACGGCTAAAAATGAAACAGCCAAGGTAGATTATGAATTATCACGCCGTCAAGATGCGGTCAAACAGCAAGCCCGTGTTGTCCAAGCTTTGCAGTTTGAATTAAACGAGCTGGCAACACAATTGGCCGAAGGCCAAACGCAGGCCACACAAAATCAAACGGCATTGGCAGAGGCGACAACCGCAAAGACCAAACAAGAGGCGGAGACGGCTCGCTTGAATGCGGAACTACAGGCTATTTCACAGCAATCAGAAGCCTCTAATGCGGAAAAAGTAGCCGTGCAAACGGCCTATGCGACGGTGCAAGCCCAACGCGATAGTGTAACCAGCCAAGTGCAATTACTGCAAACACAACATGAGGACTTACTGCAGCAACAAGCTGCAGTAGCCCATACGTTAGCTGACTTACAAGCACAATTACAAGCTGCCAAAGATAATAGCCAAAATGACGCTGTGATTGCAGCAACCACAGCACGTTTAGCAACAGCCCAACAGACGTGTGATGCTACAACACAGCGGATTGCGCTGCTGTCAGATGAGGTGGTGTTGCTGGAAGAGCAGTTAGCCACGCAACAAGAAACCTTACGGGTACAAACTGGGGTCCAGAGTCAATTGGCTGCCCAATTAGCACGCCTTGAAACGCAACTCGACAATAGTCAGTCACAATTATTGACGCAATATGAGACAGTCGACATCGTCGATATTATTGGGACGCATGATGTGCAGGAATTGCCAGCCATTACTGAACAACTTGCACTCGTTAAACGTGGTTTAGACGAGATTGGGACGGTTAACCTGGGCGCGATTGAAGAGTATGAAGCGGTTAAAGCACGCTTTGACTTTTTGACGCAACAGCGCGATGATTTACGACAAGCAAAAGAAATTTTGCTCCAAACAATTGACGAAATGGATGACGAAGTGCGGGTCCGGTTTAAAACGACTTTTGACGCCATTGCAGCGCGTTTCTCAGAAACTTTTGCGCAAATGTTTGGTGGTGGCCAGGCTGAGATTCGCTTGACGGATCCTAAGCACTTGCTGACCACAGGCATTGACATTATTGCCCAACCACCAGGCAAAAAGTTCCAACAAATGAGCTTGTTGTCGGGTGGTGAAAAGGCCTTGACTGCTATGACGTTACTTTTCGCCATTTTGCATGTCCGCCCAGTACCTTTTGTGGTATTTGATGAGGCGGAAGCAGCTTTGGATGAAGCGAACGTGAGTCGCTTTGCCAAATATTTGTTAGATTTTGCCGGCGGTACCCAATTTATTGTCATTACCCATCGGAAAGGGACGATGATGAAAGCCAACCTATTGTATGGCGTGACCATGCAAGAGGCGGGTGTGTCAAAAATGATTGCAGTCGATTTAGATAAAGTAACAGAAAGTGTAGGTTAACGATGGGATTATTTGATATTTTCCGTAAGAAAACTGCGGCCAATCACGAAGCACCAACTGAAGAAACGACGACCAGCACGACGGATGAGACGACGGTCACAACTGATGCCAAGACATCAGAAACTGAAACGGCGACAACACCGGTTGACACATCAAATGAGACTGTGCCACCATTAGCCGAAGCCGAAGAAGTGCCCGAAAAAGAAAACAAAAAAAAAGGAA
>NZ_CBDKZH010000011.1:0-22851 GCF_965300815.1 Leuconostoc sp. | reverse complement strand
TTGCCAGAGATTTTAATTCTATGGGGTTTCAATCTTTTCATGTTGTGGTTTTTTTTTTAGTCGGCTTATACGAGCCAGGCATGGTTCGCGGGGCCTATTTGGCGGCATTGTTTGTTTTGCTTACGCCGACAGGGGCCGTTTATCAGAGTACTGGTCGTGGTGGTGTAACCCTTGCGTTAGCACCACGGGGAACTTATTCAGCTGGTTTTGATACATTATTTGAAGCTGAAAATGGCTTGACGTTGGCTGAGATGCCAATGGCCGAGCGCGTACATTATTCGCATCGTGGACGCGCAGCAAAACAGTTATTGGAGAAAATTGGGCATGTATTTTGAACAAATCACAATAGAAAATCCGGTGTTAGCACAAATGGCTGTGCGCGGTGAAGGGGCTGCTTGGCGAATCACTGGTGCCGATCAACAGTGTTTGGCTGAATACAGTGCGATCCCGTTAACCGAAGATACGTACTGGCTGAGTCGCGGTGCGATTGTCGCGTTGCATGAACGTACTGCTAGTCCTGAATTGCAACAGTGGTTAGTCGCGATTGATCACCTTTGGGTCGTGAATGGTAAAACCTTGCATGATGCTGATGGTATTATCTATGGTGTGTTAAATGTTAGTCCGGAATCATTTTACAACGGGGACCAAGTCGCGGATGTTGATACGATGGTTGCCCGAGCTGGTGAGATGTTAGCCAAAGGGGCAGATGTGATTGAAGTTGGTGGGCAAACGACCAAGCCAGGCTTTGAAGCAGCGGGTCTTGAATTAACACCAACTGCAGAAATTGATCGCATTGCACCAGTTATCACAGGTATTAAGGCGCAATATCCTGACGCTGTGATTGCCGTAGATACCTATAAATATGACGTCATGGTCCGCGCCGTTGCTTTAGGCGTTGATATTATCAATGATGTGAATGGTTTTTTGGACGATCCGCGGAAAGTACCATTTCTGGCAGATCATCAGGTTGGGCTGTTAACGATGTGGAATCCACGTGGCGAAACTGTCGTGAACTTACAAGCGGAAATGCATGCGTGGTTTGAAGATAACTTAGCGCAATTAACTGCGGCAGGCATTGCGCGACAACGTATTGCGTTAGATCCAGGAGTGGGTTACGCGAAAAACTCTGATGTTGCGCAGGATTTGGCGATGATGAATACCATTGGTCATTTACAAGATCTGCAACGGCCAGTTATGACTGCCGTTTCTAATAAAGGTTGGGCCAAGTTTTTATTGGGGTTGCCAAAGTTGGCGCGTGCGGATGTGTCATTGGTGGCGGCAACAGAAATGTTTCAGCGTGGTGCACGCATTTTACGTGTGCATGATGTACAATCAGCCAAGCAAATGACCCAAGTGGTGCGTGCGATTGCGCAAAGTTTTTGGCAAAAATAGTATCATTTTTAACTTGTTATCGTTTGGAAAATGAGGTATACTACTAATGACCAACTGGGTAGTATCTATCTACCTACCCGCCAGTAACATGAATTTGTTACTGGCGTTTTTTTATGGCCTTTTTTCTTGCAAACATGTGGTGAAAGGCGCAAAATGAAGCCATATTATAGTGAAAATTTGGAGTGAGCTGCTGATGGCAAATGACGTTTTACAGGTGCAAAACTTGGACAAGTTTTTTGGTCGGTTTCATGTTTTAAAGCAAGTCACATTTACGATTCACCAAGGTGAGGTATTTGCTTTACTGGGGCCTAATGGCGCGGGGAAATCAACCCTGATTCGTACTATTTTGGGACTATTAAAACCAAAATCTGGGCAAGTGACGTTAAATGGCCACAATGCCTTAACAGATATTGTGGCTACCCATCAACGGATTGCTTACGTGCCAGGGGATGTTTATTTGTGGCCCAATTTAACCGGCGGTGAAATTATTGATCTGTTGTTGCGGATGGGCGGTCACGACCATACGGCCAAAACAGATGCGTTGATTAAAAAGTTTGCGCTTGACCCAACCAAAAAAGCACGCACTTACTCGAAAGGTAATCGCCAAAAGGTGGCGTTAATTGCCACATTTTCAGCCGATGTCGACTTGTATATTTTTGACGAACCAACCAGTGGATTAGATCCCTTACAAGCGCTTAATTTTCAGTCGGAAGTATTGGCGCTGAAAGCAGCCAATAAAGCGGTGTTATTAAGTTCTCATATTTTAGATGAAGTTGAAAAAACAGCGGATCAAATTGCGATTATTCGACAGGGCGAAATTATTGAAACTGGCGAATTACAAGATTTGCAGCATATCGCCAACCTCAATGTGTTAGCGATTGTCACCAAAGACGCCACTGGATTGGCCACGATGTCTGGGGTGACGAACTTGAAACAAGACGGTCAGCGTTTGACTTTTACTGTCTCGCACGATGGGTTAGCGGTAGTGACTCAACAATTGGCACAATTTGGTTTAAAAGGTTTACGCATAACGCCACCAACTTTAGAAGAAATCTTTTTGACTTACTATCAGGATGGGACAGCGCATGAACAATAAGCTTGCAAAGACCACTCAGTTGACGTGGTTTTACCTCAAAAAAGATTGGCTGATCTTGACCCTTTGGTTCGTGATTGTTGGGGGCTTGAATTTGGTCATTGCCGCCATTTATAACCAGATTTATGGGACACCTGCGCAAGTACAAAGTATTGTGACAACGTTAAAAACGCCGGCAATGATCGCACTTTTTGGCTTATTACCACCATTAAAGACGTATACGACCTTTGATATTGCAGTAGGGGAAATGTTATTATTTACCATCATGATGATGGTGGTGATGAATTTTCAACTAGTCATTAAAAATACACGCGCCGAGGAAGAAAAAGGCGTCAATGAGCTGTTACGTAGTCTCGCCGTGGGTAAATTCGCCCAACCGATGGCCATCTTAATTGAAGTGATGAGCATCAATGTGGCGATTGCTTTAACTGGTCTATCCTATCGGGTGTTAAATGGGGCAACCTGGCCGGCGACACTGTTATTTGTAGCGGGATTATTGAGTAGTGGCTTATTGTTTATGAGTATTGGGCTGCTGACCGCACAGCTTGCACGGCAGTCACGATTGGCGACCGCCATGGGGTATTTGATTTTTGGTGTGATGTTTGTTGGGCGCATGGTGACAGACACCGTCAAGCCGCAACTCACTTGGTTATCACCGTTAGGTTGGGTGGAAAAGAGCCAAATTGGCGCGACAAACAATTGGCTACCCGTGATATTATTAGTATGTTTAAGCCTCGTGATCATTGGTGGGAGTCTGTGGTTGTTAGCGACGCGCGATTTGGGGACAGGTCTTGTCAGTATCAGTGCTGGACCCGCGACGGCACCCAAATCTTTGCGTGGTTGGCTTAGCTTACAAGTACGTTTAGAACGGACCAGTTTTGTGATTTGGTTACTGGGATTGAGCACTTTGGGGATGAGTTATGGAGCCATTTTTCATCAAATTAAACAACTAACGGCCGACAACGCTGTCTTAAAAAATTTATTGGGCACGTCAAAAATGACGCAAATTGGTGATCAAATTGTGCTGGTCTTCATGCACACCATTTTAATTATGCCAGTCACGGTTGCCAGTATCGCTGGGCTCATTGCCATGGGTCGCTTTAAGCGGGATTTAGAAAATGTCACGATTGATTTAATTAGTGCGCATGCCATTAGCCGATTACGCCTATATGTCGGCTATGTTGGCAGTGGGGTGCTGTTCACATTAGGCGCATGGCTTGCTGCTATTTACAGTATGTTTGTAGCTCAAGCGATTGTGATGCCAACGCCCATTACGATTGCCTACTTTCACGCGGTTGCAGTTAATGCGATCCCGATTTTGCTCTTTTTTGTCGGTTTAGCGGCAATTTTGTTGGGGTGGTTGCCAAAGTGGTATCGATTGGTTTATTTGGTCCTAGGGCTTAACTTTTATATGCTGTATTTAGGCAAAATGCTCAAAATGCCAGCATGGTTGATTCAAGTTATGCCGAGCTCATGGGTTGCACAAGCACCGCTATCGGCAATTGATTGGGGATCATGGGTCGTCGTATTAACACTTGCCTTGGCGTTGATTGGGTTAGGCTATCTCGGTTATCGTCAAGGAGATTTACGTGATTAAACATGTCACAACTTGAAAATAGAATCGATTTGATTGGCTTGGGTAACTTACGATAGAATGAAAGGTGTTGTCTGATCATGAGATGAGACAATAGCGAAAAGAGAGTAACGGAATTTAAACATGACAGAATTAATTTTGACCGAGTTATCAGCAACAGCACTTGCAGCGCGTGTTGCAGCAAGCGTAGGCTTGCCGCAAAAGCAAACCCAAGCAACTTTGACGTTATTAAATGATGGGGCAACGGTGCCTTTCATTGCACGTTATCGTAAGGAAATGACCGGCGAATTAGACGAAGTGCAAATTCGTGACATTCAAGCAGCTGCTAAAAAAGTGCAGGATTTGGTGGATCGTCAGCATACGGTGTTAAAGGCGATTTATGAACAACAACAATTAAATCCACAATTGCAGGCAGCTATTCAAGCCGCAACAACACTACAAGCAGTGGAAGATTTATATTTGCCTTATAAGCAAAAGCGGCGGACAAAAGCTATGATTGCGCGAGAAATGGGCTTACAACCGCTAGCTGACCGCGTGATGGCAGACCTGACGGCACCAATCAACTACGCTGAATTTATCAATGATGATTTACCAACAGTCACGGCTGTGCAAGCTGGTTTACATGAAATTTTAGCTGAACAAATTGGTGAAAACGCGACCTACCGACAGTGGCTGCGGACACGCATGCAACGCGATGGTATTTTATTGGCTACGCTAAAGCGTGGTGGCCGTGAAAAAGACCCACAAGAAGTTTATGGGCAATACTATGCGTTTAGTGAACCCATCAAGACACTGACTAACAATCAGTTCCGTATTTTAGCTGTCAATCGTGGGGAAAAGGATGGCGTGCTGTCTGTTAAAATTGATTTTCCTGAAGCACGTATGTATCACTTTATGCAAACGACAATGCGTCAGGGACAAGCGGCAGATGGTGAAGGTTTTCAGGTGCTTCAACGTGCGATTGAAGATGCCTACAAGCGCTTTATTCAACCTGCGGTTGAACGTGAAGTGCGTCAAACCTTAACGCAGGGGGCCCAAGCACAGGCAATTCAAGTTTTCGGTCAGAATTTGTATCACTTACTTATGCAAGCGCCGTTAAAGGGGCAAGTGGTAATGGGCTTTGATCCAGGGTTCCGAACGGGTTCTAAGCTGGCCATCATTGACGCGCAAGGTAAATTCCTGAAAAAGCAAGTGATTTATCCGCATAAGCCCGCCAATGCCCAACAACGGGCAGATGCGGCCAAAATATTTAAGACATTGGTGACAACGTTTAATGTACAATTAGTCGCTATTGGTAATGGGACAGCATCCCGTGAATCAGAAGAATTTGTGGCGGCGAATTTACCACAAGGGGTAAAATATGCCATTGTGAACGAAGCAGGTGCGTCAGTCTATTCAGCATCGGATGCCGCGCGTCAAGAGTTTCCTGATTTGCACGTGGAAGAACGATCAGCGATTTCCATTGGTCGCCGTATTCAGGATCCACTGGCTGAACTGATTAAAATTGATCCAAAATCCGTCGGGGTTGGTCAATATCAACATGATTTGAATACGAAAGCTTTGGATGAACAAGTTGACGCAGTGGTCGAGACAGCTGTTAACCAAGTGGGTGTCAACTTAAATACTGCAAGTGCGGCGCTTTTAACCCACATTGCAGGTTTGAACCAAACGTTAGCACAAAATATTGTTGCTTATCGTGAGGCTAATGGTGAGTTTAAGTCCCGCGTGGCGTTGAAAAAAGTGCCACGCTTGGGAGCAAAGGCGTACGAACAAGCAGCTGGTTTCTTACGAATAGTATCAGGTGATAATGTGTTGGATAATACAGATATTCACCCAGAAAGTTACGCCGCCGCTCAGGCGTTGTTGGCGTTAGCCCAAGTATCCCATAATGAGTTAACCACACCAGCGGCTAATCAAAAGTTACGCCAGCTCGATACGATGGCAACAGCTAATCAATTAGGTATTGGGGTACAAACGCTGCATGACATTGTTGAAAGTTTACAAAAACCAGGCCGTGATGGGCGATCAGAAATGGTGGGCGCCTTGTTAAAGTCAGATATTTTACATATTGATGACTTAAAGCCCGGCATGAAGTTGCAAGGCACGGTGCGCAATGTCGTTGATTTTGGGGCTTTTGTCGACCTTGGCGTCAAGCATGATGGGTTGGTGCACATTTCTCGGCTAGCGAAACACCGTGTTAAAACACCGGCCGATATTGTGGATGTTGGGGATATTGTCGATGTTTGGGTAGTTGAAATTGATACAAAACGCCAACGTATTGGTTTAACGATGATTCAACCGGAGGAAAGTACTGCATGATAATTCGCGCTGCAACGCAAGCTGATCAAGAGGCAATTTTACAATTAGAACAAACAATTTTTGATGCCATGGATTTGGCGATTTATGATGAATTAAGTGTGGCTGATGTGCAGGCAGCCTGGCGCTTGGCTGTGACACAATCAGATCAGTCGCGTTATCACTACCGGCGCGCTTTGGTGGCACAAGATGATGCCGGTCAGGTTGTTGGGGTTTTGTTTGGTTATCCAGATACTGATGAACCTGTGCTAGACACCGCAATGCAAACTGTTTTAGCTGACCAGTATAGTTATCATCGATGGTTATTTGAAGATTCTGAAGTCTTTGAGAACGAATGGTATATTGATTCTGTCGTTGTCACGTCTTCAGCACGTGGTCAAGGTGTCGGTCAGGCGCTGCTGAAAGCCGCCGAAACGCGAGCACGACAAGAAGATCGCCATGTGATTGGTTTAAATGTCGATGATTCAAATCCTGACGCAATGGCGCTGTACCAACGTTTAGGGTTTGTGCCGACAGGAGACTTAATGATTGAATCGCACCACTATACACATATGCAAAAAAACCTAATCTAAAAAAGGATGCCATTGGCATCCTTTTTTAGAAGAAAAAATATTTTTTCTTTGGGCGTAGATAAGAGAAACCTTCGCCTAATTGTTCTTGCGCTGTGAAGATTGAAACAAACGCTTTTGGATCAATTTCTTCAATAATATGTTGAACTGTGTTGACTTCAGAAGGGTCGACAACAGCGTACACAACGCGTTGTTCGCGGTGAGAATAACCCCCCTCAGATTTTAACAAACTAGTCCCACGTTCTAATTCTGCCATAATGGCATGTGAAATCTCTTCTGGATAGTCTGTGAAAATCATAAATGACCGAGCCGTATAAGCGCCTTGCTGCGTGAGTGCTAAGACTTGAGCAAAAACGAACGAGGCGATTAAGGTATACATCATGTGCACGATATCAATGTAGATCAGGGACAAAAGTAGGACTACTGCATCTAATGCAAACATAGTCCGGCCAATTTGAATGCCAAATTTTTGTTCCATAATGCGTGCAACAACATCTGTCCCGCCGGATGTGCCACCAAAGCGGAAAACAATTCCTAGACCAGCACCGGCAACGATACCGGCAATCAAACCAGCGATTAGCATATCTTGATTCAGAGCTGGTGGTGTCGGAAACACTTGCCAGATATAGAGCCAAATTGACAGTGATGTAATCCCCCAAATGGTATAGATCAGGGCACGCCGACCGAGAATGCGGTAGCCAATAAAGAGCAATGGAATATTTAAGATAAAGGTTGTATAAGCCGGATTCCAATTGAATAGGGCTTTTAAAATCAAAGTGATCCCAGATATACCACCTTCAGCCAAACGGTTGGGGATGTTCACATTGATTAGTCCCCAGCCGTAGAGGCCGGTACCAACGGCAATCATAATCACATCTTTGATTGAGATACGTTCTAAATTTGTTTTGAGCATACGTGATTTTTCTCCTCAAAGGCACTAATCTAATCTTATCATAAAATCAGTTAGCAGAAGCAGAATGATAGTTATTCTATGTTATAATAGAGAACAATGAGAGGTAAGGTATGACAGATTACGATTATCATCGCCCTAAATTTAAGAAACAAGGCCATCCTATTCGCAATTTTTTCATTGTGTTAGCCGGCCTTGTTGTGATTAGTTTAGGTGTGTTTCTCTATATCACCTATTCAACATCACAAAGTACGTCGACGCGGATTCAAACGCAGACGCAATCTAGCAAAACGATTGATGAAACGATTGATTCGACAACAGGTAGTGCCGCCAGTCAATCTTCGAGTCAGCAACATTCAGCTGCATCATCAAGTAGTAGTCAGGCAACACAAAGTTCAAGTGCTTCAAGCAGCCAAAATGATAGCATTAAAGAGTCAGCGCAACTTAAAGGGAAACCAATTAGTGAGGCAATTGCTTGGGCAAAAGCGCATGGCCGTTATTATTCATGGTCGATTACGTCCGGTGGTAACAATGCGGTTGTGACGGCCGTGACCGATGATGGGCGCAATATTAATTTTGTCGCCTCAGCACCATAAAAATTAAGTAAAGAAGTTTAGGCTATGCCCCACAAAATTTTAACAATCGCTGGTTCCGATACCCTTGCAGGTGGCGGACTTCAAGCGGATTTAGCAACATTTTCCAACTATAACTTTTTTGGCCTAAGTGTGACCACAAGTATTGTGACGGTGACACCAGATGACTTTCAAATTTTCCCGCTTGATTTAGCAGTGATTGCGGCACAATTAGAATCAGCTTTAGCGCTTGATGATATTATTGCTGTTAAGATTGGCTTATTGCCAACCCCTGATATTGTTCGCCTTGTTGCCAAATATCTACGGGATGTTAATATCCCGATTATTGTTGATCCGGTGATGGTATTTAAGGAAACCACGCAAGTCGAGACAAAAGATATTGTGGCTTGTTTAATCGATCAGCTCGTGCCGTTAGCAACGGTGGTGACACCCAATCTACGTGAAGCTGAAATTTTAACCGGCCAAACCATTACTTCGCGGGCGGATATGGTGCAAGCGGCGCAACGACTGGTGGCGCTTGGCGCACAAAATGTTTTATTAAAAGGTGGGACCTTGTTGGCCGGCGATGAGGCGGTTGATGTGTTATATGATGGGACAACAGCGACATTTTTGACGCAAGCGAAAATTCCGGAAGCTAAGATGTACCATAATGGCGCCGGTTGTACCTTATCAGCTAGTTTAGCGGCAAATCTTGGTCAAAGGGCTGATGTTTTAGCCGCCGCACAAGATGCGAAAGAATTTGTCTGGTATGGGATTAAGTCTGGTGTCGATTTAAATCACACTTTTGATGTTGGAAATGTCTGGCAAGGCGCACGGAGGGCCGAAAAATGAAAGAAGCACAACACACAAAGCACTTGGCAATTTTGGCGGTGATTATTGCCTTTAATGTCGCCTTATCTTATATCGTTAAAATTCCCGTACCAGCAACAAACGGTTTTGTGAATTTAGTTGAAGCGGGTATTTTTATTGCGGCACTATTAGGTGGTGCACGAAGTGGGATGATTGTTGGCGGTTTGAGTGGGTTGTTGCTTGACTTGCTTGCTGGTTATCCGCAATGGATGATTTTTTCATTAGTGATTCATGGCCTTGAAGGCTATGTTGTTGGGTACTTTGGTTATCAAAAGCGCGTCTCAAGTCAGGTTGTTGGCTTGATTTTAGGGTCAGTGATTATGGTCGTGGGTTATGTGTTAGCTGGGGCCTTGCTTTATAATTGGGCTGCCGGCGTGGCTTCTATCATTGGTAATATTGCTCAAGCGGTTATGGGCTTGATTGTTGCATTAGTTTTGATGCCAGTCTTTAAGCGCATGCCACAAGTGAATTTAAAAAATTAAACATAAAGCGACGGGTTCTGCCTGTTGCTTTTTCATGTGAAGAGGTAGCAATATGATGACATATCACGAAACGCGCGCGTTGGCTCAAAGCGACTTACAGCAACTCTATGCGGCACTTGAAACAACTGAATTTGGCGCTTACTTTGCGACACCCACTGATGATACTTTACGTTTTGGCATTGGCGCAATCGCTACGGCAAAAACGGCTCAGGCATTACAAGGTGCGGTTGTTTTTGGTGCGCAGTCATTTGATGAGCAAGAGTACCCGCAGTCTGAATTGATGGCGGGTTTTTGGTTTGTCCCCGAAGTGATGGTGACCATCGCGGCAGATAAAATCACGTTCGGATCAGATACCGTATCTGATTTTACGACGTGGCTGGCGCAGTTCGTGCCAAAACAGCCAAATACGGTGACCACTAGTCATGTGACAGATGAAGTGGATTGGATCGAACGGACAGAGAATTTGATTGATACCTTAGCCATCGATCAAACCTTAGCCAAAGTCGTTTTTGGTCGGCAACAGACCCTGCAGTTATCCGACACGTTACGACTGGCACAAATTATTCGTGCGTTAGCTGAGCAGGCGAATACGTATCATGTGGTTTTAAAGAGACATGATGAATTGTTTATATCAGCAACACCGGAACGATTAGTGGCTATGTCAGATGGTCAGCTCGCTACGGCGGCTGTCGCTGGGACAAGCCGGCGCGGGACGGTTGGCGCTGACGATATCGCGTTAGGCGAAGCGTTGTTAGCCAGTCAGAAAAACCGCATTGAACATCAATATGTCGTGGCAAGTATCACGACACGCTTGCAAGACGTGACGACGTCGCTAAAGGTGCCGGCCATGCCAAGTTTACTCAAAAATAAGCAAGTTCAGCATTTGTACACACCAATTACAGGGGACATTGCGGCACATTTAAGTGTGACCGCGATTGTTGACCGCTTACATCCAACACCAGCACTGGGTGGCGTCCCACGTGAAGCGGCCCTGCATTATATTGCGACCCATGAGAAGACACCTCGTGGCTTGTTTGCCGGTCCTATTGGCTATTTTACCGCAGATAATAGTGGGGAATTTGTGGTTGGTATCCGTGCCATGTATGTGAATCAAACGCAGCGACGAGCAACTTTATTTGCTGGTGCCGGGATTGTGGCTGACTCCGATGCGCAACAAGAATATGAAGAAACTGGGTTGAAATTTGAACCCATGCGGCAATTGTTAAAGGACTACAATCATGTCGAATGAAACGTTAACAAAAAATACGAAACATTTGTTACAGGCGCTTTTTCAAAGTGGGGTGCGGCATTTTGTGGTCTCACCGGGCTCACGATCAACGCCGATTGCTTTACTGCTGGCTGAATTTGCCCATCAACAAGATCAACTGCAGTTATATATTGATGTCGATGAACGGTCAGCAGGCTTTTTTGCTTTAGGGATTGCCAAAACGTTACAGCAACCCGTCGCTTTGCTAGGCACTTCTGGCACAGCGATTACAGAATACACGCCAGCGGTAGCAGAGGCTGCTATTTCACATATTCCCTTAATCATTTTGTCAACGGATCGACCAGCCGAACTGCAACAAAATGGCGCACCGCAAACATTGTCCCAACAGCGTCTATTTGGTGACTTGACGAAGCAATACCTTGAAGTCACGTTACAAGATCCACATTCGGATGTGACCGCTTATATTGATTTTATGGTCCAAAAGATGGTGCATCGCATCGTATCTGCGCCGCAAGGCCCATTACAAATTAATTTGCCCTTACGGAAACCACTGATGCCAGTACTTCATGATCCGGAACCGATTATCATTGCGCCGGTTGATTTTGAGACACCGACACCACACTTTGCCCCACAACAACTGGCTTATCAGCAGGTTGTGATTTTAGCCGGTCCGAATGAGGGGCCATCTTATCAACAAGCGTTGGCCCAATTTTCTCGTGCTAATCATGTGCCTGTGATTGCGGATGTGTTGAGTCGGGCGCGTACCCCAGAAACGATTTATGGGATTGACGCTTTAATTAAAGCGGGCAAACTGGCAACGATGCCCAAGCCAGACCTTGTCATCCGTTTTGGGGCAACGCCTGTTTCGGCCAGTGTGCTGCAATGGTTACGCCAAGAAAATATTCCCGTTTGGCATATTGATGAACAGGCTGGTACCGACCACTCAAGGCATATTTCACGCGCGATTGCGCAAACACCGCATGCATTTTTAAGTGATGTGACAGTTGCTAATCAGCCAACGTTTTATGCCCAGTGGCAAACACTCAATCAAGTGCCACGCCACCCAATTGGTGAACTCGCAGTACCACACGTATTGGATCAATTTGTTGCGCCCCAAACGCCAATTTTTGTGGCTAATAGTATGGCGATTCGTGATATGGATGATGTCTTTACTGGGCAAAGGACGCAACAAATTTATGCTAACCGTGGTGCCAATGGCATTGATGGGGTTGTGTCAACGGCAATGGGGATGAGTAGCACCACGCCACAGCGCAGTGTGCTACTCACCGGTGATTTGACCTTATTCCATGACATGAATGGCTTGATGATGGCCCGACAATATCAATTGCCGATTGATATTATTGTGGTCAATA
This sequence comes from Leuconostoc sp., assembly GCF_965300815.1. Lineage (NCBI taxonomy): Bacteria > Bacillati > Bacillota > Bacilli > Lactobacillales > Lactobacillaceae > Leuconostoc > Leuconostoc sp. The sequence goes on along the minus strand of NZ_CBDKZH010000011.1, from coordinate 10,452 downwards.
ATGATGGCGGGGCGATTTTCTCATTTTTGCCACAAGCGGCTGAACCAGATTATTTTGACTTATTGTTTGGGACACCGTTAGGCTTGGATATGGCAAAAATTGCCGCTTTATATGAGATGCCCTTTGTTGATTTGACGACACCTGACGATTTAGAAAAGGTGCTGGCACAACCGGTCAACGGACCGCGTCTTATCGCCTACACGAGTGATCGGCAGGCCAATGTGGTGGCCCATCACCGCTTTATAGGTGAGCCAGATGACTGAGCAAGTGGTCAACATTGCGGGTTATCCGTACCAGGTGACCTATCAAGAAAATTCTTCAACTCAGGATAAGTGGCTGCTATTACATGGTTTTATGGGCTCGCGGCATGATTTTGATCAGTTAATCTCGGCATTACCCGGGACCGTGTTGGCAATTGATTTATTAGGTTTTGGCGCTAGTGCACCTGAGGTGACGCGCGTTGAACGCTTTACAATGGCGAACCAAATCGCTGATTTGCAAGCGATTTTGATCGCTTATGATTGGGAAAAAGTGCATGTATTCGGCTATTCAATGGGCGGACGTTTGGCTTTGGGATTTGCGATTGCACACCCTGAACAGGTGGCGAGCTTAATCCTAGAAAGTGCGACAGCTGGGCTCCCAACTGCTGCCGATCGTGTGGCACGACGGCAAGCAGATGCGGCAAAAGCGGCGCATATCAGACAAGATTTTCCGAGTTTTGTGACAGCCTGGGAAGCACTCCCATTATTTGCTTCGCAACAACAATTACCAGCGCACCAACAACAGCAAATGCGACAACAACGGCTGCAACAACGACCTGAAAATGTGGCGCAGTCACTGATTGGTATGGGTACCGGGGCCCAACCGAACTTCTGGCCAAAATTGGCAGAGGTGACGGTCAAAACCTTACTGATCGTTGGCGAAAAAGATGTTAAATTTAACCATTTAGCTGATAAAATGTTACAACAATTGCCAAATGCACAAAAGGCTGTGATTGCTGATGCGGGACATAACGTGCATTTTGAACAGCCAAACTTGGTGATTGCGAGGTTAAAAGCCCATGTATCACGTTAAAAAAATGGTCACTTGGCCAATTCAATTAACTTTAAACCAACCATTTACAACAGCGCACGGCATCACCACAATCCGACCGCTCACACTGGTGCAATTGACCGTTTATGATGACACGACAGCGCAAACGGCTATAGGGTATGGCGAAATTCAATCGTTTGCGGATTATCATTATGCATTAGAAACGCAAAAAACCAGTCAAGATATTGTCGAGACTTTAATCAAACCTGTGATTGGTACTTGGCAATTTACCTCACCGAGTGATTTTGCTGCGCAGCTGGCGCGGGTGACTCCCTTTGGGTCGTTTGCGAAAGCGGGCGTTGAAATGGCTGTTTGGGATGCAGTTGGTAAGCTCACTCAGCAGTCATTGCAGCAAATGTTGGGAGGCGTCAAACCGGAAGTCCCAGTTGGGATAGCACTTGGAATGCCAGTAACGGACCAAGCCATTCGTACAGCCATACAGCAAGGATATCGACGGATTAAATTAAAAATTGATGGTCGACAAACGGATCTACCAGCGTTAATGAACGTGTTAGCGCGCTATCCCGAGCAACAGTTTTCGCTGGATGCCAACAGCAGTTTTAATCCTGAAACGGCTATGCAATTAAAGGCACTTCCTGCTAATGTCTTGTTTGTAGAACAACCCTTTGGCGAACACGATTTTACCCAGCATGCTACGCTGCAACGTCAAATGAAACAACCGCTGAGTGTGGATGAAAGCGTGAATAACTTAGCTGACGTGGCAACCACCATTGCCTTACATGCTGCTTCAGCAGTTACGATTAAGCAAGGGAAAATTGGTGGGATTACAGCTGCTGTCACGGCGATTAAATTATTACACCAAGCAGGCTTTCAACCATGGATTGGTGGGATGTTAAGCAGTAATTTAGGACGTGGGGTTGATTTAGCCTTAGCGAGTTTACCAGAAATCAGCATCCCCGGTGATATTTCTGCTAGTTCACGCTATTTCACTTCAGATATCACGACGGCGGATTTGCAGGTGCGCCAAGGTTTGATGACCGTGCCAACTGCACCGGGGATTGGCCTAACCCTAAAAGATAGCCAAATTATGGTATGATATTACAGTAGAAAGAAGGGTATAGTTCATATGAATAATTTTAACTTCCAGAACAAAACGGCGATCCGTTTTGGGGAAAATGTGATTGACACCGAATTACATGATGCAGTGGCTCAATTCGGTCAACGTGTATTACTCGTATTTGGTGGTGGGTCAATTAAGCAATCTGGCTTGTATGACAGCGTACGGGCCGCCTTAACGGATTTGGAAGTTGTCGAATTATCAGGCATTGAACCCAATCCGAAAATTGATTCTGTTCGTGTCGGGCAAGATTTGGTAAAAACACATGATATTGATGTGGTTTTGGCGGTCGGTGGTGGTTCGGTGATTGATGCGGCTAAAGTCATTGCGTCATCAAAATTTTATGATGCGGATCCATGGGATTTGGTCGTTGATTCATCAAAGCGTTATGAAATTGCCCAATTACCTGTGGTAGATATTTTGACTTTGTCAGCTACAGGCACAGAAATGAACGTCGGGTCGGTTATTTCAAATCCCGAAACCAACCAAAAGCTAGGCACTGGTGGTCCAAACTCACCAGCCGTATCTTTCTTGGACCCAACGTTGACATTTTCTGTGTCACCATGGCAAACAGCCGCTGGGGCGATTGATATTTTCAGTCATTTGACGGAACAATATTTTGACCAAACACCAAACGATGTGACATCAGGGATGATGGCAGGATTGTATCGGGCAGTAATCAAAAATGCGCCCATCGCGTTGGCTAATCCTAATGATTATGATGCGCGGGCAGCTTTAATGTGGGCCTCAACAATGGCATTGAATGGCTTAGTTGACGTGGGGAACACGAATGGTTGGACTGTTCATCCTATTGAACACGAATTATCGGCTTATTATGACATTACGCACGGCGTTGGCTTAGGAATTATGACACCACGTTGGATGCAACGGAGTTTGTCAGCAGAAACGCAACCACGTTTTGCCCAATTTGGTCGTGAGGTCTGGGGATTGACCGGTGATGATGCAACAGTTGCGCAAGGGGCCATTCAAGCCACATTTGATTGGATTAAGTCATTGAATGTACCAACAACTTTGCCAGGTGTCGGGATCACGGATGATACCCATTTTGACGCGATGGCCAATAGTGCTGTGACAGTTGGCCATCTTGATCAAGCGGCTTATGTAACGCTACAACCGCAAGATGTCGTGGCGTTATTCCAGGCAGCGATGACAGATGACGGCTTTGTCAAGTAACACTTTAAGTTCAGCACTTGTTGCTGGCTTTTTTGTTAGGGAATTATGAGTGAATAGTCATAATGTGACGTGTTATGATATACTAGAATTAAAGGAATTTAACCATGGATAGTGTCAATTTATCGCCCCGCTTAGCCGCGGTGGCAAGTTTTGTACCAAAAGGTGCACGTCTGGCAGATATTGGATCTGATCATGCCTATTTGCCAGCACATTTATTATTAAAATCACATATTGATTTTGCGGTTGTCGGTGAGGTGGCCAAAGGCCCTTTGGAAAATGCACGGCAAGAATTGAAAAGACAACGGTTATTAGCTGCCACAGCGCTTCGTTTAGCGGATGGTTTAGCGGCTGTGACGGACGACGATCAGGTGGATACTGTGACGATTGCTGGTATGGGCGGGATTTTAATTCGCGACATTTTAGCAGCAGCTAAGCAACGGGGACAAAGTTTTACAACACTAATTTTGCAACCCAATACGGATGAACAGGTTGTGCGTGAGTGGTTAGTGCAGCATGGGTATCAGATTACGCACGAACGTATTGTGCAAGAAGACAAACATTTTTATGAAATTATTGTAGCCAAGCCAGGCAACCAAACATTATCAGCGCAAGATCTCGTGTTTGGACCGTTTTTACGCGATGAGCAATCACCTGCTTTTAAAGCGAAATGGCAAAAGGAAGCAGATCGGATTAGCTTGATTTTTGAACGTCTGACTGCGGCTGGTAAAGCTGATACACCAGCTTATCAACAATGGCAAGCTCGTTTCCAAGACATTCAAGAGGTGCTGTCATGATTACAGCCCAAATGTTAATTGATCAAATTGAACAGTTTGCACCAAAGACATTGGCCGAAGCGGGTGATCCAACAGGGTTACAAATTGGTGATCCCAACCAACCGATTCACCGGGTGATGACGGCGCTTGATGTGCGGCCAGAAGTGGTGGCTGAAGCGATTGCGCAGTCGGTCGATTTTATCTGGGCACATCATGAAGCGATGTTTTTTCCGGCTAAAAATTTAGATTTGCGTCAACCACAAAACAAAATGTATGTTGATTTGATCAAGCATAATATTGTGGTCTATGCCTCACACACTAACCTAGACAGTGCTACGGGCGGCATGAATGATTGGTTGGCTGATGCGTTAGCCCTCACCGCAGTTGAACCCCTAGTGCCGAATGCCGATGGGCGTACCGGTTTGGGGCGCATTGGCATGTTAGCCACACCAATTTCGGTAGCTGATTATGCTGCCCAATTACGGACGCGCTTTGACGTTCAAACTCTGCGGGTTATCGCCGATGACTTGACTAAACCAATTCAAAAAGTAGCCGTCTTAGGTGGTGATGGGGGGCGTTATTGGCAACAAGCTCAAGCAGCCGGCGCCGATGCCTTTGTGACCGCTGATGTTTATTATCATGTTGGGCATGATATTTTGGCGGCTGGGTTTGTGGTGATTGACCCTGATCATCATATGGAGGCCATTGCAGCCACACCGATGGCAGCCAAAGTGCATGAGTGGTTTGGTGAGCAGCTGACAGCATTTCCGACAACAACTAACACGGATCCATACACCTATATCTAAGATTTCGGGGACGTCCGGACAATTTGTCGGCCAAAAGATAGAAAGGATCGCGATTCGACATGCACAGTGTCGTGAATCAAGAATAGATTATGACAAGCGAAAAATATCCTGAATTAGTATCACGTTTTTTGAAATATGTTGCGGTGGATACCCAATCAGATGAGACGGCAACAACAGTCCCATCTTCACCTAAAGAAGTGGCCTTTTTGGCTGACTTAGCAGCTGAATTACAAGCCATTGGTCTGGAAAATGTCCGGACCATGGCGGATGGTTACGTGTTTGCGGAACTGGCAAGTAACGTTGATGATGACAGTGTGCCAACGATTGGTTTTATTGCCCATGTTGATACGGCAGACTTTAACGGCGCCAATGTGCGACCACAAATTATCGAGAACTATGATGGTCAAGCAACGATTCCATTGGGTGACAGTGGCTATGAACTTAACCCAGATGATTTCCCAAGCTTGAAAAAGTATGCGGGTCATACGTTGATTACAACAGATGGGACAACGCTACTTGGCGCTGATGATAAAGCTGGAGTTGCTGAAATCATCACAGCGGCGCAATATTTGATTGCCCATCCTGAAATTAAGCACGGCCCATTGCGTTTTGCCTTTGGACCAGATGAAGAAATTGGCATCGGCGCGGATCACTTTGATACGGCAGCCTTTGGGGCGGATTTTGCTTACACGGTTGACGGTGGCCCAGCTGGTGAATTAGAATGGGAAACTTTTTCGGCTGCTGGTGCAACCGTGACAATTCAAGGCCGTAATGTGCATCCAGGTACGGCAAAAGACACCATGATCAATGCAATTCAAGTGGCTTTTGATTTCCATGCGCAATTACCAGAACATGACCGACCAGAACATACTGCTGGCCGTGAAGGTTTCTGGCATGTGATGCAAGTTTCTGGGAACCCAGAAGCAGCGGAATTACGTTACATTGTTCGTGATCATGATCGCGCAACATTTGAAGCGCGTAAGCAACGCTTGTTAGACATTGCTGAACAATTCAACCAATCATTTGGGGAAACCCGTGTGACGGTCACGCTTAAAGATCAATACTATAACATGGGTGAAATCTTAAAAGATGACATGCGTTCTGTTGACTTGGCGGAGAAGGCGATGCAAGAATTGGGCATCACACCCTTGATTGAACCTGTACGTGGTGGCACAGATGGTTCAAAGATTACGTTCTTGGGCTTGCCAACACCAAACCTATTTGCTGGTGGCGAGAACATGCATGGCCGGTTTGAATATGTCTCAACGACAACCATGGCGCAAGCAACGGATACCATTTTGAAAATTATTGCCTTAGCTCAGCAATAATATAAGCGCAATCGCTTGATTGCGCTTTTTTTGTTACAATAGAATAGATCAAATTTTTAGGGGATAAGGATGCGAAAGTATGTGACGATTGGCAGTATTGTGTTGTTACTGGTCGGTTTAGGCGTCGGCATTTGGCTGACCATGAAAAAACCAGCACTGAATACAGCGACACCGCAACAAGCTGCCAAAATAGCCAAGGTGAATAAAGTGGCATTGGTCGCATTGGGTGATTCACTGACGGCAGGTGTTGGCGATGATGGCAAGCAACAAGGCTACACGGGTCGGATTGCCAAGCAGATACAACAACAGTATGCTGTCAAAGTAACCATGGCCAATTATGGGCGTTCGGGGGATCGCTCTGATCAAATCCAGCATCGCTTAGCAACACAACCAAAAATGCAGTCAGACATCCAACACGCGCAAGCGATTATCCTGACGGTTGGTGGCAATGATTTGCAACAACTCCTCCTTAAAAACCAATCAGCACAATCCCCTGAAGCGTTGACTAAAGCCGTTAAAGCGGGGCAGTCGGCGTACCGTCAGCAGTTGCGGACACTCTTTGAGACGATTCGACAGTACAATCCCGATGCACCGATTTACATTTTTGGGAATTATAATCCGATTTTTGTTCATTTTCCGAATCGGCAAGATTTCAATACGGATGTTGCGCTGTTTAATGCGATTAACCAGGAAGTGGCCAAAGCAGATAAAAATAGCCACTATGTCGACGTATTTGATTTAACTTATGGGCAATATCGCACCGAAAGTGCGCGTCAAAAACTCATCGCATCAGCAGAGATCGCCGATCAAACAACTAAAAATCCCGATCAGTTCATGACAAAACTAGCTGAAAAGCCAGCCTTTACGAACGACTGGATTAGTACAACAGATCATTATCACCCCAATAAAAAAGGGTATGACTTTATGACGACCCAATTATTTGAACAAATGAGACGAGGACAAGCTGCATGGCTGACAACCCCTTAACACGACCGAAAGTTGCAAAAAGATCACCAAAAATTTGGTTTTGGGCTTTTTGGACCTTAGTGCTCTTCTTGCTTCTAGGTATCGGCACCACTTATTATTTGGCCACTCAAAAGACGCCAATAACTGATTCACCGGCTAAAATTGCCAAAAGTGATGCCACCTTTGACGTGACGTTAAATACCAAACAGGTCAATGCCTTAGTTGATTATTATTTGAAAGATACGCACACTGAAAATTATACTTTTCGAGTTAGCGACACGATTACTTTGTACGGGCAGACAAAAATGCTGGGCGATACCTTTCGTTTTGGCTTAGCCATGACACCAGAAGTGACCAAAAATGGGAATGTGATTTTAACGGCAAAAACGTTACGCGTTGGTAATTTACCCTTACCAATCGGTGTCGTGATGCAATATGTGAAACGCAGTTATCACGCGCCAAAGTTTGTGACGATTAATCCTGGTAAACAGCAGATTTTTATTGATATGTCAAAATTACCAGTGACAAATGGGCTATCATTTCGCGCCAAAATTATTGATTTAAAAGCAGGGCAGTTTGTCTTTGAAGGGGGGCTTGAAAATGGCAAATAGTGCACGGTCATTTTATGATTGGTTGATGACAAATCGTATCGCGGTGGCTGCAGATGAAATACAGCAGTTTGCCAATAATGCTTTTTTGGACTTAACTTTTCCAAAGCAAAGCACGGATTTTGATGATATTTCAAATTATTTAGAAGAAAATGCGTCTTACTTGACCGAAATGTCAATCTTTGATCAAGCTTGGGAACGCTATCAAGCAGGACGATAAAAAATAGGATGGAGGAACTGCTGGCACTAATTGTTGGCAGCAAGGACGAATATGGCACAAATTATTCAATGGTTCCCTGGTCATATGGCCAAAGCCTTTCGCCTGATGCGCGAAAATTTAAAGTTAGTGGATGTAGTTTTTGAACTGGTGGATGCGCGCATTCCTGAAAGTTCTCGTAACCCAGAAGTTGATAAGTTAATTGGTTCAAAACCACGCTTACTCATCATGACGAAAGCTGATTTAGCGGATCCTGAGCAAACACGCGCTTGGAAGCAACACTATGAAGCCCAAGGGCACACAGTGCTAGTGATGAATACCCGTGACCCACGAACACCACAGTTGGTGACAAAGGCGGCGCGCCGTGCCGTGGAAGCTAAAAAGGCCGCGCAACTGGCCCGTGGGATTCAAGATCAACCCATTCGGGCACTGATTGCGGGGATTCCTAACGTTGGTAAGTCCACTTTACTGAACCATCTGGTGATGAAAAACGTTGCCCCAACTGCGGATCGACCTGGTGTGACGAAGAAGGTTGCGTGGCTTAAAACGCCAACCAAGCTCGAATTGCTTGATTCACCGGGTGTGTTGTGGCCGAAATTTGAAGATCAAACCGTTGGGTTGAAATTAGCCTTAACTGGCGCCGTCAAAGACACGATTTTTGCTAAGGATGATGCGGTCTTGTTCTTACTTGATTTCTTCCGTAATTACCGACCAGAGGCGATTATTTCACGCTACCATTTAGATGCGAACGTGTTTGATGAGGCCAGTGTGCAAATTTTGCTGGACATTACGCAAAAACTTGGCTTCAAGGACGATTATGAAAAGGCCAGTGAACGTGTCTTAAATGACTTGCGTAAAGGCAAACTTGGGCCCTTTACTTTAGATCTTCTTGACGTGTAAGTGATATGGCAGAAACAATTGCACAAATTAAAAATAGTCTTAAAGCCATAACGGATCCAGCTGATCCGCGTTTAGCAAATTGGCGGCAAGATAGTCGGACTGGCGTTCAACAGGCGTTGCAACAATGGGACAAGCAACAATTGAAATTAGCAGCCAAACGCGAGAATTTCAAAACCCGTTTTACCTTTGAAGCCCAACAGTGGGATCAAGGGCTGTCTCATGTTGCTGGTGTCGATGAGGTTGGACGCGGGCCCTTAGCAGGGCCAGTGGTGGCAGCAGCGGTTATTTTGCCGCATGATTTTGCAGAACTCGACGTGATTGATTCTAAGCAACTGTCTGAAAAAATGCGCGACCAATTATTTGATCGCATTATCGCCCAAGCACTGTCGATTGGGATTGGCGTGGTTGATGCCGCGGTGATTGATGACATTAATATTTACGAGGCAGCGCGCTTGGCCATGACGCAAGCAGTCGCTGAACTGGCACCTGAACCAGATTACTTATTAATTGATGCGATGACGTTGCAGACTGATATTCCCCAGTTATCGTTGATTAAAGGGGATGCTAGGAGTAATTCCATTGCGGCGGCTAGTATTATTGCAAAAGTGACCCGTGATCGCATGATGACCGATTACGATCGGCAATATCCAGGTTATGGTTTTGCACAACACGCTGGTTATGGCACCAAAGCACATTTGACTGCACTGGCAGAACTTGGGGTGACGCCAATTCATCGCCGGTCATTTGGACCAGTCAAATCCGTGATTGCTGACAAAAAATAACAAAAAAACGACCAAACATGGCAGGATGTTTGGTCGTTTTTTTGTTGATTTCACCGCCTAGTTGATTAAAAGTGTTTACAGCACTAGTACGACATAATATAATTAAAGTCTGTGTGAAAACCTAATTGTTTACGGGGTAAACAGAACTTTTTAATCAAAATAAAATTTAGTGAGGTATGTATGCGTTGAAAAAGATGCTTTTGCTTTTGAGTTCAGTAATCGTTATTGTTGGTGGCTTAATTGTCATCCGGTGGCAACTGCAGTTAAGTGCCCAACCTGAGAAACAGTGGAGTCAACAGAAAATGCTGCATGTTTACAATTACGGCAGCTACATTGATCCCGACTTACTCACGAAATTTACAAAACAAACGGGCTATCAAGTGAGTTATGAAACCTATGATTCAAACGAATCGATGATGGTGAAATTAAAACAAGGTGGGTCAAATTATGATTTAGTATTTCCAAGTGAACCGTATGTCGCTAAATTAGCGCAGGAAAATTTATTAGCACCGCTAGATCATCAAAAAATTCGTGGGTTAGAAAACTTGGATCCGATGTTATTAAATCATGCTTTTGATCCAAATAACCGCTACTCACTCCCTTATTTTTGGGGAACAACAGGGATCATGTATAACGCCAAGGTCTTTTCAAAAGATGAAGTTGATACCTGGGCCAAATTGTGGGCACCTAAGATGAAGGATCAAGTCA